>NZ_FMXB01000007.1 GCF_900103415.1 Methanobrevibacter millerae | reverse complement strand
TGAACAGCATTTGTTTCGTGATTTGCAGTTTTTACAAGCTTCGTAGTTATTGTAAAGTCTTTTTATTTTGTCGGGTTTTTCAGGATCTTTGTGTGGTTCATTGTATTGTCCGAAAAAGTGTAAATATTGTCCTTCTGGGCATTTAAATGCATCTAACTCGTAATCATAATCGAAATTGTCCTTGTGGTATTTATTTGGATTTAATTTTCCTATTTTTTCTTTTGTTTGTTTTCTAGTTGGTATTAATCCGTCAATTTTTTTATCTGCCAAATAAGATAAACTTATTTGGTTTAAGTATATTGTATCTGCACTTATATATTTGGGGGTTGTTTTTATGTTTTTTATTGCTCTTTCTGCGATTGGTGGTAGTTCGTAATGGTCTGTGGGGTTTTGTGTGACGTTTATTGCACAGATTAGTTTGGTGTCGTAATCGACTGCAGATTGGATATTGTAGGCAATCATGAAGTTTCCTTTCTTTCCTTTCATGAATCTTGCTTCTATGTCGTTTACTGGTATTTTATCTTGTCCTGTGAATGTAAATTGTGTTTCAATGTCATATAATAGTTCTATTTTATCTTCAACATCAATGTCTTTGTTTTCCAATATTTTTTTAGCAGGTTTATGTAATTTATCAAGCTTTTCTGGACTAATTGGCAGTCCGTTGAAGTAATCGAGTAATATTTGTGTTTCTTTTTTGCTGATGACATTGTTGTTGGAATTGTATGCTTTTTTAATAGTTCCGTCGATTGCAACGTGATTGAAGTTAGTTAATTCTAAATCTGAAGCTTTTTTTAATGTCATTTGGACTAATGCTTCAAAGTAATGTCCGTATTCTCTTCTGTACCTTTGGACTGAGCGTTCTGATGGTTGTACGTCATCAGAAACAAATCTATAAACCTCATGGTACCTTGCCATGTCTGCAATGTACTTGGCACTTTCTACATGTTCTATTTTAGCATAAACAAGCAATTTTAACATAGAATCTATAGGTAAGGACTCTCGTCCTTTCTTATTTTTAGGTTCTTCGATGTTTAACATCGGATAAACCTCTTTAATAAAACCAACAACAAAACGAGAGATATGATCTTTCGGAATGTTGCTACCTAATGTCACAATGCCCAATTTAGTTTGATTCTCATCAATTTTTCTTTGAACCACAAAATACAACTCCAAATTAACTAATACTTAATATTAAGTATGTAAAACAAAGTATATAAACTTTATCATTATTAAATTACTTAGAATTTAATTTAGAAAATTAAATATTAAAATAATTAAAAGTTAGAAGTGTTAATATGGATACGCCTAAATCACAGTAGATTTAGAGTGAATTGATGAAAAGTGAGAAAAAATAAGTCAAAAATTTTTCGGCAAAAAAATCAAAAAATTAGATTTGGCGGACACCCTCATAATCCCACTCATGTTATCATCTATAAATTAAACCTTTCAAAAATAATTCCTCCAAATACATAGGCTATTTCAAACATTAAAAAGCAAACGAATGTCCAAATATCAAACACGCCACAAACAGCAAGTAAAAATACCGCAATCTTCATCACAAAACGATACTCAAAAAACAAATTTAAGAATCTGTCTTGGGTAAACTTACTTATCAATTCATGACCCACCTCATCTGATACTATGGCCAAAATACAAATCAATAAAACAACCATGCTTAAATCAGGAATGCCGCCAATCAACAGTATAACTGCAAAAGTTATCAATGAAATTATATGATGAATGCCGTCAACCTTTAGAACCAGGAAGTTACCAATCAGAATAGATATGAAAATATATGCTGCTTCAACACTGTAGATTGAAGCCAATCCTGATGCTATACCGCACATAATACCTAAAATACTTGCAATGGTCAAATCATTATTAACATCAAACAAATCATCCGAATATTTCATGAAAAATCCGGATAGAAAAAATAATATCGCCAATATAATGTAACTCATTTAATCATCACTTAACCTATGCTTTAAGAACAATATCAAACATGAATAAGTTGATTAAACATGCTTAATATTTCCTTAAAAAATGTTTTCTTTTTGTTGTATTATAAAGTTTATGTTGCTTAATGAATAAAAAGAATATATTCAGTTGAAATCTTCCAATATAACAGAACATTCGTTCTTTAAATTAAATTTTCAACATAACAGAACGTTCGTTCTCCATATCATTTAATAATAATGAAATATAAAATAATGAATGTTGGACACTAAGGAGTTAATTTTAGAAAAGACTTTAAAATTAATGATTGAAAAGCAAAACTCCCTTGTTTCAGTTAGGGAAATAAGTGATGCAACCGGAATTGCTACCGGCGGAATATACTATTATTTTTCAAACAAAAAACAGATATACGATGAGATTACTGAAAGATACGCTATAAATTATATCAAATTCAATATAGACGAACTCGCCCAGATAAAGGGAAATGCAAAAGAGAAAATCCACGATGTCATGGTTGAAATCTTTAAGCAAAAGCAAAGCGGAATCAATATTGAAACTATTGAAGATGAGATAGACTACAGAATCATATTGATAGTTTTGAGCCCAAACATATATAGCTATGAAAATTCCATGGAGTTTTACCGAGGTGTCCTAAAAGAATTAAAAGACTTTTTTGCAGAAATTGTTGAGGAAGGTCAGAAAAACAGAGAAATCCGGCAAGATTTATCAACCGAAGACATTGTAGAGTCATTAATTATCATGTACACCGGAATTCAATATAAGTGGGAAGAATATCTGATTGATGATATGATTACCTCCTTTGAAGATAATTTCGATTTGGAATGGGAAAAGATCAAATTCAGAGAATGATTAATAACTATGAAAAACATGATGTGGTCAGATGAACACTAAAGACTTAATTCTTGAAAAAACACTGAAATTAATATTGGATAAAGGCACAATTGATATTTCAATCAGTGAAATCCGAAATTCCACAGAATTGACAACCGGAGGCATATATTATCATTTTTCAGATAAATCCGACATATTTGAAGCAATTATGCAAAAGTATATGGTGGATTATATTAAAATCGATTTTGATAAAATCATCCTTGAAGGCTCTTCAAGAAAGAAAATCCATGACGCATTGTTTTATATTTTACATCACTTCATAAACGGTGTGGAAATTGAAAGCATCAATGAAAAAATCAATTATAGAAGCGTAATGTATCTTTTAACCGCAACAGGCTATGCCGAAGATGAGGTTTACAGTATAATTTCACAAACAGGAAAAGATATTAGAACATTTTTAACAGACCTTGTCGAAGACGGCAAAAGGCAAAATGAAATCAGACAAGACTTCCCAACTAAAAACATTGTTGAATCACTGTTTACACTGTATATGGGAATTCAAAGTTTTTGGTTAACTTTCGAAAATTATGATGCCGAATTGATTTTAGAGAAAAACTTTAACATAACCTGGCAAGCCATAGAATGCCAAAATTAGAAATGATTTGATAAAAGCCTAAATACTCCGTTCTCCCAGATTAAGCATTTACCAATTTAAGATAGTTAAATTAAACAACATCCTTTTTCATTACTTCACGCAGAACGGCCGTTGCATAAGAGCCCTTATTTATTGAAAATTCTGCCAGAACGCCTTCGTCACAGGCTTTTGCTGAAGTGTCCCAAACCTGGAAACGCAGTGATCTTCTAAGACCGTGGCTTCCCAAACGTGGCATTTTAGGAACTTCAAAATCGCTTTTTTCAAGATTATAACTTTCAAGAACGCTCTTTTCCATTTCACCGACTTCGCCGCCTGCAAAAGGCACCTTGGTACCATACAACGGAACGGTCGGATTGGCTTCGAAGTTATCAATCAGTTCCTGATATTCTTCGGGAGTCTTATCACGGATGATTCTCTCTTCGGGATCGATTATGATGTCTCCCTCGACGTATTTATTGATTCCCATGTCGACTCTGCGGCTTACGACATCATTAAAGAGATATGACTGATATGCGTGGACAAACATCCTCTGCAGGGGCTTTGGAAGTGCGTGCAATGCATTCATATAAGCCTTATCTGTCAGTTCGCCCTTTTTTGAATCCTTTATAAGCTGGCGAACCATCATCTTTTCATAGCGCATTCCCTTGCCCATCAATTCAAGAGACTTTTCCAAATCGCCGTCATCGTATGCCTGTCTGGCCATCTGGTTTTCCTCACTTTCGCTTTCTGAAGGGTTTCCGACATATCTTCTGACGGCCTCTTTCAAATCGTTGTGTATTAATGCCTCGCCTACAAGATGAGTGTTTGTTCTTGGCTTTCCGAATCGCTGCCAGCCGTAGTAATTGGGAACTCCTGTGATTTCAAGCTCTTTTAACACTTCATTAGCAACATCAGCGCTCTTTTCAATGTCATCCAAGTCACGGATAAGGATTCTGAACTTGTTTCCCTTAAGCTGACCCATCCTGAGCTTTTTGCGCCCACGAGTAATTTTTAAAAAATCTGTTTTATAAATATCCAGGTTTTCAACCTGCCTGAACTGCTCCTCGGAGTCCATATTGGCTATGCATATCCACTGGCGCGTAAGGGCCTTTTTGTCCTTCATTCCAGCAAAGCCCGTTCTTTTCCTGTCAATGTGCAGGTCACGGGCGATGTCCAAAACGACATCAAGGGTTGTCCTTCCCACCTTTTCAATCCAGATCCAAACGTTTGGACCCTCTCCGGTCGGAAGCATTTCCGGAATCTCTTCAACATAGAAATCCTCATAGCGGTTTCTGATTGACCCGCCAATTCCCTTTTGACTCGTAACGTAAGTATTAGCATTCAACATAGTATCACAAAAACAAAAATGCCCCGACCGGGATTTGAACCCGGGGAATGGGATCCGCAATCCCATGTGTTATCCAAACTACACCATCGGGGCAAAACAAAATAAGACAATCATATTAATATAAGTTATTCCTAGTATTTAACATTTATTTAAAAATGGGAAAATTTTATTAGATATTAAGAAAATAAAAATAAATGTACATTTGACTTGTGGGGAATCACCACCACAACCCAGTTCCCTGCAGGAAATGTACATTATTGGTATGTAAAGGCTGGTATTCACCACCCAACACGAAAATGCTGGTCTATTACATACATCAAAAAAAATCTGATTTTACCATGTTTCCAGAGTATAGGAGTAGCCGTCAAAATTGCGCGTTGCAACCGATACGTTTTGCGCCTGTGAATAATCACCGCCGGCAGCCAGAACGGTAGAATCCAACTGATTCGATTCAATGAAGCGGTAATTTGTCAGGTGAAACTCATCAAACTTTTCCTCACAGAGCGCTGAAACCCTGCGGATTGAATCCTTAGAATTTTTATTTTCCCTTAAAATGGAGGATATTTCATCTAAAAAAGTTTCATCATCAAAATCCACTTTTCCACTTAATATTTCCATAACGTCCTGGCTTGTCTTGGAGTCATGCGAAACACCGGAATATATTGGATTTGGAATCGAAACCAGCGTGTTCAGCATCATCATTGCAACAAAAAGAATGCTTAATGCAATTATGGCGTCTGCAATATATAAGTTTCCGCTTTGATCTTTCATGAAAAAGCATTAGCTTTTGAAATATTTAAAAAATGTGGAAGTGTGAAAATATTAATTTTCATTTATATACTTTATAACCTTATCCTTCTTGGCTATCGCATCTTCGCAGGCTTTCTGAACCTTTTCCTGCATGAGCTCAAAGTCTTCCGGAGTCGTGTCTCCCACAAGCTTTTTGATTTTTGTGTATGCTGCTTCCCTGAAGAGCGGAACGAGCATTTCTTCGCTTCCGTCTTCCTTAATGAGGATTGGTTTGCCGCTGTCTGTGACCTGACCGATTTCTGAGATGTCAACGCCTGATGCTGAAACCGTCTTTTTAACGTCTTCGGCAATGTCTGGAGGAACTACAAGCATTAATGAGTCTGTTGAAACTCCAAGCGGGTCGATATTCAAGGTTTCAAGCATGTTTAAAACGTTCGGTGCCACCATGTTTCTGATGTCCTTTTCATAGAACTCCAAACCGACGCCTGTGGTGTTGGATATTTCATGGGCGTCTCCCCTGAGGCCTCCGTTGGTTACGTCAGTCATTGCATGAATGTCCTTAACCAGATCGGCTTCAAAGAGTGACTGTGATGCCTGAACAAAGTTAACGTTCATGGTATCCCATACGACATCGAAAAATCCGTTGTAAATTGCGGTCGTGGTGATTGTTCCTCCGCCTGAGCCTTCAGTGAGAAGGATTACGTCGCCTTTTGTAGCTCCCTTACGTGCTGTAGGAGGATAATCTGAGACTCCGACGCTTCCGACTGCTGAAACGAACCTGTCTCCCAAAACCATGTCTCCGCCGACTCTTAAGGTACTTCCGGCAACGATTGGAACGTTTACAAGCTCGGATACTGCCGCAACACCAGCAGTAAAGTCGAAAATCTTTCCGACGTCCCCGTCATCAGCAAGGTGAACGTCACTTAAAATGGCTACCGGATCCGCTCCCATAACGCAAACATCCCTTAAGGTTGCTCTAGTTACGTGAAAACCACCTAAAAATGGATATTCGCTTAGTCTGGAATGGATTCCGTCAACGGCAGTTGTAATGTAAACGTCATCGTTTTTGGCTTTTGAGCGCACAACTCCACCGTCATCCTGTTCTGACGGATTAACCAGGGATGCTGTGTTGGTTGACGCCACGATATCGGCTATCCTTCTGTGGACGAAAAAGTCGCCTGCTCCCCTTGAGCCGACACCCATTTCTCCCATACCGACACCGGATTTGGTGATTTCGGTGATTTCCTTTAGGAATTCATCATCACTTTCCTTCAATTTCAAAGTGGTTGAAACCTCATCGATTACGGCTTGGGCCATCATGATTGAGTTTTCATCGGAAATATCCTTGTATTCCCTGATTCTTTCAGCCAAAAGGACTGATAAATCATCATATGTATAATCGTCAATTCTTGCTCTTACAAAACCTTCAATATCCATAAAAAACTACTCCTTAATACTAGTGAAATTCTTTAAAATCCTTAAGCCCGCCTTTCCACTCTTTTCCGGGTGGAACTGCGTTGAAAACAAATTATTCTGAGACAGTGATGCTGCCACGTCAATGCCGTAGTCGCATGTTCCAGCGATAATGTCCGAATCATCAGGTATGACGTGATATGAATGCACGAAATAGAAATACTCCTTGTCAATCCCCTCCAAAATCGCAGAATCTTTAACCACGTTCAGCTGATTCCATCCCATATGGGGAACCTTAACTCCTTTAGGAAGAAATTCACAGCGTCCCTTAAACAAGTCAAGACCCCTGATATTAGGGCTTTCCTCGCTTTCGCTCATTAATACCTGCTGACCCAAACAGACTCCTAAAAATGGCTTGTCGTCTGCAATGTGCTCTTCGATTACGTCTCTGAAAAGCTCGAGATTTTCCATTGCTGAGCCGAAAGCACCGACACCGGGCAGGACCAGATGCGTAGCGTCAGATATTACTTCCACATCGTCAGTTATCTGAAAATCCTCCCCGATTTTCTTAAATCCGTTTGAAATGCTTTTTAAATTACCGCTTTTATAATCAATAATCGTTATCATATTTATTCCATCCATTCAATGGCTGACCTTATCATCATTCCGAAGTCCGAATCGACAATCTCATCGGTTCCCAGGGTCTTTGAGTGGGCATCAAGTTCGGCTACGACATGAGTATAGCCCAGTTCGCGCAAAGGCTCGACCAGACGAGGCCCGTCGGTAACGGCCACTGATTCCACATCCATCTTTTCAATTGGAAACGCGTGGGGAACGCCAAATACGACAATCATGTCCAAATCCTTATCTTTTAAAAACTCATAAGCCTTATCTGCAGTTATCGGATACTCATCAAGCCCGCCGGTGATGAAATCGATTTCCATAGGCAGTTCCTTTTTGATGTTGGCCGCATGCCCTCTAATCCTTTCAAGTCCAATGTTTTCATCAAGATTGGCTACGATAATCGGCTTGTTTTGAGGATTTATCTGAGCATAGTCAAAGTTGAAGATATCCGCAAAGAGATAGGAGGTTTCCTTTTTGGCGTTTAAAACGAATGCAACATTTTTGCCGTCATGCAATGCATTTACAATCTCTTTGGCAACAGCTTCTTTTGAATCTCCGAAGTTTGGCTTTATGTACCTTCCCTGAGCCATTCCTCTTGTCTTTTCGATTTCAGTTGCCTTTTCAAGCATTTCTATTTGCCTGTCCGCTTCGCTTCTTGGGATAACGCCCGCTTCGACTGCGGCGTCTAAAACCATGATTGCGCCGACTGTATTGTCACCCTCACCCGAACCTCCATGGGATTCCACAGGTATTACCGTGCACGGCAAATCCGCATTGGCTATGGCTTCCTTTAAATCCTCGCCAATAATCATGCTTGCACAGGTACCAACAACTCCCATCAGAGTCGGTTCGAACATTTCATAAGCCTTAATTAAAGTCTCTTCCAGTTTGTCTCCAGCACCTAAAATAAAATCGTTTTCTGCCATTGCAGTGGTCAGCACACGTACGCCGTCACCTTCCAAAAGCCTGCCTGTTCTAAAACAGCAGCCGTTCGGACCGTGCATGACTATAACGTCAACGTTCATGTCCCTCAAGGTATAAAGGGAAGCTGCAATTGGACTTGGTCTCGGATGCATAATTTCACCTAATCTAAATTTAATTATAAATAACTATATTATAATCATAATTAATATAATCTATTATATAGAAAAGGGAGTAGTTTTATGAAACTTGATACTAAAATATTAGAAGAAAAGATTAGGGAGTACAGAGAATTCAAAAGCTGTTCCGAATCCACATTAATGGCATTGTGTGAAACCGCCAAATATCCGATGAGCAAATCAGACATGTGCAAGCTTGCATGCGGATTTGCAGGAGGAATGGGAGGAACCTTCGACGAAGGAACCTGCGGAGCGCTTACCGGAGCGTTAATGGCAAACGGACTGTTGATTGATGATGAAGTAAAAATCAAAGCAAACGCCAAAATACTCTTTGAAACCTTTAAAGATGAATATGGAAGCGTCTGCTGCGGCGTAATATCAAAAAACGGAGACGACAAGTCCCCATGCGTTGACTGCTGCGTGTTTATCGCCGATAAACTGGCCGAATTACTGGACGAGTAAGTGATTGACATGAAGATAGAAGCGGGAAGTACCGATGAAAAAATCGTTGACGCAACATTTAGGATTCTTCAAAAGGAAGGTGTCGAAAAGACCACAACCAAGAAAATAGCTGCTGAAGCCGGCGTCAATGAAGTGACCATTTTCAGAAACTTCAAAAACAAGAAAAATCTGATAAGTGTCGTAAAGGATTATTATCTCAACATATTCATCGAAATGTTAGAAAACATCTTTGATTTCGATGAGGATGAAGAAATGGACGATTACCTTAAGAACAACTTTATAGAACGGATAAATCTTCCGGAAGAAAAGTTCAGCATAGTGAAAATAGCTATGGAAGAAGTTCGCGAAATTCCCGACAAAAAGCTTTTAATTTCAACAATCACCGATGCAATCCTCAACAAGTTGGAGGAATTCTTCACAATGCAAAGGGAAAAGGGCAACATCAAGGATATCGATCCAAGAACAATAGCAATCACGTGTTTTTCCATAACATTCCAATCAGTTGTTTTATGGAAAACTTACAATAATACCCTTGACTTTGAAACCGAAAAGTATGGTGATGAGTTCTTAAACATATTGTATAATGGAATAAAGCCTTAAATGTTATTTTTTCACGATTTAAGGGTGCAAGTAAGCACTTGCACTCGAAAAACTTTATATAAGAATCTTTTAATATAATTAATTGGACACTAAGGTTAATTAAAAGAAAATAATTAACCTTTCCCCCCAAAAAAATATAATGAAGGTGAAAAAATGAACTATAAAGGAATAGCTTTTTTAATAGTGGCATCTTTTCTTCTCTTTGGATGCGCATACGCTTCAAACGGAACAGATAACTTTAAAGTGCAAGCACCATATAACCATGAATTTGACGCAAGCTACTACTCCCTATACTTCGGACAAAATCAGGACTGCGGAGTAGCTATTTTTAAAAACGTGGATGACGACGCATACCCTGACCATGACAATGACAAATACGATCATCTCGTTCACGACGACGGAAGAGAGTACATTACGATTGATGACGACATGAAAATTGCCAAAAACCCTGACAACACGGCAAATTTCACGGATTACGATCATGCCCAACACGGTGCAGTTGAAGTGGTACAGGTTAACAACGAACAGTTCATTGTAGTCTTCTGGGCAAAAGACTCAAGCAACATTACCACAGCCGATTTGGTGGCACAGTTAACTCAGTTCAATCAGGATAACGGATTGCAGGCAATCGCATTCTAATTATCATTACTTTCTTATTTTTTATCAACAATCAATTGTCTTTTAAATTTTGTTATATGAAGCATTGTTTATTTTATTTTGATTTAATTGGATTCTGATCGTATTTAACGTTACTGTTTTTTAATTTAATTTATTGATATGCAACAAATGCTAAAAATCTAATAACCATGACTTAAACTAACACAACAGAGATACTCCTTACAATGTTTTTGATTACCGCACAACAACTATCAAAAATAATTTTGTCATAACCATATAATAGCAATTAAATATTGTTAATTTTCAATTTGACTAATAATTATATATTAATCTAAATTAAATTAGAATTTATTTTAATTATAATAAAATAAGAGTCTAAAAATCAATATTTAATCTTTTTAATTGATTTTAAAAATTATTATTTTTTAATTTTTTCATTTTGTCATAATAAATACAAATATTTATATAATAATTAGGACATAATATATTATGCCTAATATTATACTAAATAACGGCGTTGAAACTTTTAGAATAAAAATATTTTATATGAGGATTAGGCAAGGTGATAAAATGGTGTTAATGTATGAACGGTTAAAACAACTAAGGGAGGAAAATAATTATAGTCAAGAACAAGTTGCAAATTATTTAGAAATTGATCAAAGCTATATTTCTAAAATAGAAAAAGGAAAAAGAAATTTAAATGAAATTTCTTTTAATAAACTTTGTTTATTATATAATTGTTCATCAGATTATCTTTTAGGAAAATCTAATGCCCATGAACCTCCAAAATTAGCATTTAGGTCTGATGAAAGTGTTGATTTATTTGCTATTGCAAAAATGAATCAAGTAATTGGTTATTTAAAATATTTAAGAAAAATTGAGAGGAAAATTGAAAATGATTAATTCAGATATAACTTTTAAAGCAGAAATGCTAAGAAAATCTTGGGACATTAATAATTCAAGTCCCTTGAATATTTTACAAAGTGCCATTGGAAACATTGATAATCTAACAATATTATGGTTTCCAATGCTTGATGAGTTAAGTGGATGTTGCAGCAAAACAGAAGATGATAATATTATTTGCATTAACTCCAAACATTCAAAAGGGAGACAAAACTTCACTCTTGCTCATGAGTTATATCATTTATTATATGAAGATACAAAAGACTCATTTGTTTGCAATATTAACTCATCCGACGAAAGTGAAAAAAATGCAAATAAATTTGCAGAATGCCTTTTAATTCCAAATATGGGATTATATGAATATATTAAACAAAATGAAATTAGTGAATGGAGTTTAAATGATATTATCAAATGTGAACAATATTTTCAAATCAGCCACACTGCAATGTTATGTAAACTCCGACGAGAATCTTTGATTTCATATGATGATTATTTAAGATATAAAACCGGAGTTAAATTAGCTGCATTGAATTTAGGATATGATTTAAGTTTATATGAGCCTACTAATGAAAATTATGCATTAGGAAGGATAATCCCATTATCTGGCATGGCCTATGATAATAATATGATTACCGGAGGCAAATATGACGAAATATTACTAAACATTTTTAGGGGTGATATGGTTTATAACACCCTTAAGGAGGATGATGATATTGTTTGAAACAGATGTATTTTATGATTCAGATTGTTTAATATGTTTTTTAGCTGTAAAAGAATGTGGAATTTTGCAGAAATTATTTTCTAAGATAATAGTTCCATTAGTAGTAGCACATGAAATTTTAAATTATGCTACTCCTCAATATATTAAGGATAACTTCAATAAGTTGGTTAATTTAGGATTTGTTCAAGTGCGTGGAATGGAAGTTGATTCTGATGAACATGACCGTTTCATTAATATTAAAAAAAATTATGAATTCATGGGTGATGGCGAAGCCGCAGTTATTGCTTTAACTCAAGAAAATGGTGGAGTTATTGCAAGCAATAATCTCAGTGATATTAAAGATTATGTTAAGGATTATGATTTGAATTTGATTACAACTGCATTCATACTGGCAATTGCTTATGAAAAGCAAATTAAAACAAAAGATGAGTTAGATAAAATTTGGACAAAAATGATAAATAATGGTCGGAAAGATCATTGCCTCATAATATAAGTTCATTTACACAGTATTATAATGAATTGTATCTTGATGATATGTTATTTATGGGTTTAAATTAGAATTACAGTCTTTTAATAGGTCATTACTAAAATAGCCGACAATAGTAATGACTTATAAAAAAGACAGAACAAATTATGTAGTAAACAATAATAAGTTAAATTATAATATTCATTTAAAAATATTTAAACATAACCTTTTTGAAGCACTGTAAGTTAAGCATAAATTATAAAAATTTATCTTAATCGTGGAAAATATATCCCAACATCTCCAAGATTGGGAATGAATTACACAATAAGATAAATTGATTATGTATTAGTGCAATTCATAAAGAATTAATGAATTGTTGTAATTTCTTTCCTTAATAGAATACTGAGCCATATGTCTTGAAAGAAAATCTACCTGTTATTAATATAATGTAGAGAAATCACTTTAACTTATTCAACAATTGAGCAATCACTTCGACTTATCCGACTTTAAACCAAAACATTAACACCCAAAAGAATCACCAGCAATATAACATTTAAAACAGTGAATATCACCAGATATCTTATTTTAAACTCATCGTATTCACGTACAAGAATCTTATAGGAAATAAGATTTGCCATGGATGCAATTAGCGTACCGAATCCTCCGATGTTAATTCCGATGATAATTGCTTCGTAATTAGTGCTGAAGCCGCTTAAAAGCATTGCCGCAGGAACGTTGGAAATGACTTGAGAGGCGAGTATTCCCCAGATTACCTCATTTCCTGAAATCCATTTTGTAAAGAGCGAATTGAAAAACGGAATGCTTTCCAGGTTTCCGATAAGGATAAAAAGCGCGATGAAAGTCAAAAGCAGGTAATAGTCAACACCCATAAATACCCGTTTTAGGAAATTGTCCTTATTTATTTCTATTCTTTTCATTTCAGGAAGGACAATACGGTCTTTCGGTATAAAAAGCAATATTGCTGAGATAAATATCACTGATACGATAATGTAAGGCAGCAATAATAGGAAAAATGACTGGAAAGGAATCTTTGAAACCGTATACATTACTATATTGTGGGGAGCGCCGATTGGAAGCACCATACATCCCACATTGGCGGCAATGGTCTGCAGCGATACGGTAATGATAGTCAAATCGGTCCTCTCGACCTTTTTTAAGGCCAATATGGAAAAGGGTACGAAAATGATTAATGAAACATCATTGGTTATGAATATTGAGCTTAAAAAACATGTGAAAACAAGAACCAGGACAAGTCCTCGAGTATTTCCTATTTTAGTCAATAGCTTTCGAACCATTATCTCAAAAACGGCAAGGTTTTTAAGGATTTCAACGATGACCATTATCACAAGAAGGAGTATGATTGTGTCCCAATTAATGTAGTCAATGCTCGGCCTTGCAAAAAAGCAGGACATGACAGCCAATATTAATGATATGGAAAATACTATCTCTTTTTTGAAAAAGTTGCGGGTTTTATCAATCATATTATCCGTTAATCAGCATCCTCGTCCATCGTTTCAAGAAGAAAGCTGACCGGACGAAAGCCGTCATTGCAGGATATCATTGCGGACTTTTTGTTTTTCATCCAGCCGTCATAGAAGTCTTCAGCGCCGTTGGCCAAAGCAAGAACGAAAGCAGAGAGGCTTTCCCATGCGCTGTCGCAGAAACCTTCAGGTTTTTGCCATCCGTTTGCTATGAAAACGTCTCCAAGCTCGACGTCACACTCATGCTCCAAAGGATTTTCGTACTCTTCAATCAAATCGTCATATCTTGCCTTTTTCATTACAGTAATCCTGACTTTTTTCATATTAATCACCTTTTAAAACAGTTAAATCGCTTTTTTCATATCTGTTATGGCCTTTAAGGCCTTTTTTATATTTCCAGCATTTTATTGCGTCATCCAATGATTTATCATCATTATCCTCAAAGAAATCCCTGATATATTGATTATATTGGAACTGCTTATCAATACTCGTTTTCTCATTTGAATTGATGATTTCCCAGTAAGCTTCAATCGCATCGCGATATGTCCTGTCGGGGTTTGACTTCAGCCATTTCTGAAACTTTACCTTGAACTTGAAGCTTTCACCGATTTCTCTTTCAAAGAATTCCCTTTTATCTTCGCTGCATCTGAAGTTTTCACCCAATCTTGAATCCAGAGTAATTTCAGACAAGTTAACAGGTGATTTTGCCTTAACCGATTCAGTTAATTCCTCGCCGGTTTCAAGATAATGAACAATTCTCTTTTCCAAATCCCCCTTGCTTCCGCTTACCTTAAGGCCTTCGCTTCGACAGAAATCCTTCAGTTCCTCCTTTAAAAAATAGTACTGCCCGAATTCTTCAGGGCCTAATTCTTTCGTTAATGAAGGTCTTGGCATAAAAATCAAAAAAAAGAAATGATGAAGTATTATTGGCGTGTAACAATACTTATAATGTCTCCATCCTTCAGTTCATAATCGCTGGCTATTCTCATGTTGCTTCTTGCGTCGACAGCGTGCATGAACTTGTCGCCGATATCGGTGTGAACAAGATAAGCCAATTGGCGAGGATTTGAACCTTTCTTGACTAAAATACCGTCAGGCAGGACGTTGCCCTTCTGGTCAGTGTATTTGTGTTCATCCTGTACCGGATAAACGACAATGTTTTCAAGAAGCTCGAAAATGCCGTAGTTTAGGGCATCCTGAATGCCTGTGCTTCCATACTTATCAAGAATGTTGGTTTTGATGTAGTCAAGAGCCTTGAGCTGATTTTCAGACAGTTCGTCTTCCCTTAAGATGTCAAAATGATCGTCACCAGGAAGATAGCTGATTAGACCGGCTTCGTTTGCCCTTACCAGAGCGATTTCGGATTCGGCTGAAGCAGGAATAACGTTTGGATACTTTTCCTTAATCCTTTTAATGTTTTCTTCAGAAGTCGGCAAATCGGCCTTGTTGGCTACTATCATCATCGGCTTGGCTATTTTCAGGACATTTCTGGTCAGCTCAATAAGATCTTCCTCTTCCCACTTGTTGTAGTCAGGTTCGATATTTCTTTTGGCTTCTATAATATCCTCGATTGTAATTCCGGTACCTGACAGCTGGTCAAACAGTACTTTTGAAATGTCAAGATGCTCGGCTCCGACCTTGCGGACAAGCCTGACCCAGTTTCTTGAAAGGATTCCATACATCCACATCACGATTTCCTCTTCAAGAAATTCGATGTCTTCGAGCGGGTCATGGCTTCCCATTTCAACCGGCTGGCCTTCAATATCCGTTGATCCGGAAGCGTCAATAACATGAATAAAAACTTTAGCTTGCATTAAATCGTCTAAAAACTTATTTCCTAATCCTTTTCCTTCGTGTGCTCCAGGAACTAATCCTGCAACATCTATCAATTCAATAGGAAGCAATCTTTTTCCATCAATGCAGATTGAATTTCTCGGATTGCAGGTAACACCCAATTCTTTACACGGGCAATCCTTAATAACATGAGCAACTGCATTATTGGCGTCAATCGTCGTGAACGGATAATTCGCCATTTCTACAGTTGAAGAAGTCGCTGAATTGAAAAAAGATGATTTTCCTACATTTGGTTTTCCTGTAACTGCAATTTGAAGCATAATAATCACATTAACTATATGCTCTTTAAAACATAAATAGTTTAATGAACCATATTTAAAAAATAAGGTGAAAATATTGGAAAGTGAAAAACCACAGGGAATGAGAATCCGGCAGGGATTCCAGACATTCATGACACAGGCAAGGGGAGACACTACATTTAAGGAAAAATTATTCGATTTGATTAATGTAGATGTCAAACTCGACAAGATAACTCCCACATTCCATAATTACAAAATAATTAACTTGACTGACATACACATAGGCCAATGGGTCAGCCCGGATTATCTGGACGGCATTGTGGACTATGTCAACAGCTTGAATCCGGATATTATCACTTTAACTGGAGATTATGTTTCATATATTCTGGAAGGCTATGAGGATGCCCTTCTGGACTCCTTTAAAAAACTTGAAGCAAAAGACGGAAAGGTTGCAGTCCTGGGAAATCATGACCACTGGAACGACGCTTCAAAAATCCGTGAAATCCTTAAGGAATCAGACATCATTGATTTGAGCAATGACGTATACACTGTCGAGAAAAATGGAGAGTTACTTAACTTTTCAGGCGTTGACAGCTGTACGGTAGGCATGGATGACATTGACAAGGTTCTTGAAAAACTGCCTGAAGAGGGAATCAGCATATTGCTTGCCCACGAACCGGACTTTGCGGAAACTTCATCAAAGACCGGAAAGTTCGACCTTCAGATTTCAGGCCATTCACATGGAGGCCAGCTGGTAATACCCCTCGTCAAGACAACTCCTTTCAGATTCTCCTATTCCATAAGATATCCTGTAGGAGCATATAAGGTCAGAGACATGATTCAGTATACAAGCAAAGGACTTGGTACGAACTCATTTTGGCTTAGAATTAATTGTAAGCCTGAAATTACATTGTTTACTCTTAAAACTAAGCAAAGAAGAGAAATAAGAATAGAATAGAAAAATGAACATCACTAATGCCATAAAATCGATTATAATATTATTGCTGCTTGTAATAGCGAACGTTTCAGTAGTGATAGCTACATCCTACATCTGCGGGAATTTCACTCTGGGACCGTGGTATAATGCCGTCATCATAACAGTTGGAGTCGGAATCGCAAACATGATAATCTGGCCAATCGTTCCGAGATATCTGACGAAATTCGTGACCTTTACCTTTGGATTCGGAGCACTCATTGTCAATTCAATAATTTTCTACGGCGTTACCTACTTCATTCCTGGCGTTAGCGTTGGGGCATATGAGGCCTTTGTGGTTCCTCTGACAATGGCAATCGCAACAACATTCGTTTCAAACATTGCAAACATCGATTACTTTGATTCATATACAAAGACAATCGCAAACTATGTCAAAAATGACGAAACGGAATACAATATAAGATATCCTGGTCTGATAATCCTTGAAATAGACGGCCTTTCAATAGACATCCTGAAGGAAGCCATTGACCGGGAACTGATGCCGACGCTCAAGAAATGGATTGAAAATGGCACCCACACAATAATGGAATGGGAAACCGACCTTTCATCCCAGACCGGCGCAAGCCAGGCGGGAATACTTCACGGAAACAACAAAAACATCGTTGCCTACAGGTGGGTTGAAAAGGAAAGCGACAACGAAATCCTGATTTCAGGCAAGCTGGCTCACGCTCCGATAATCGAAAAGAGAATATCCGACGGCAATGGGCTTTTATGCGACAACGGAATCAGCATAACCAACATGTTTTCAGGAGACAGTCCTCATACCGTCATAACCTCATCAAAATTCGAAATCTATACGAAAATCTTTGACAAATCATTGGACGTGGCATTTCTTGAAGCATATTCATTCCAGAGAGTGATTGTACTTTTCATTTGGGAGATTTTTGTTGAAATAAAGTGCCAGATAATGCGCAGGATAAGAAATGTCAAACCGAGGCTTAGGATAAACGTCGTATATGCAACAATCAGGGCGGGAGCCAACGTGTTTTTAAGGGAAATAGCTACTGAGACACTGATTGGAAATATCGTGAAAGGAGAAATCAACAGTGCCTATGCAAGCTACGTTGGCTATGACGAGGTTGCGCACCATTCAGGCGTGAAGGACAGCGATGTGTGGAACGTGTTAAAGAAAATCGATTTGCAGTTCAAAAGGATTGAAAAAGCCGAAAAAACAAGCAAAAGACCATATAAATTTGTCGTCCTCTCCGACCACGGCCAGAGTAACGGAGCGACATTCAAGCAGAGATACGGATTGACTCTGGGAGATTACGTGAGAAGGCTTCTTCCAGACGACATGATGGTGTACAATGAATCCAAATACATTTCAGATCACTTCAGGGATGCATTCATTCCCGAAAACAAGCAGATCGGAACATTAATCGATAAGGTGGATGATATTAAACATACTGACTTCTTTTCATCACAGATTGACAGCGTGAAAGAGAAAAGACCCGATTTCATCAACATTGAGCGCCTGGAGGAATACAGGGAAAAGTACCCTGACAGCCTGGAATACATTAAAAAGCATGAAAGCAAGGAGGAAACCACCAAAAAAGCAAAGGATTCCGAACTGATAGTTCTGGGTTCCGGAAACCTAGGGCTGATTTATCTGACCCAGTGGAAAAGAAGATTGAGCTATGAGGAAATGGTTACCCTATTTCCCGACCTGATACCTGGCCTTGTAAGGCATCCGGGAATCGGATTCATTTTAGTCAAGTCATACACCAACGGACCTATGGCAATAGGCCCCAACGGCATATATTACTTGAGAACCAACAAGATTATCGGCGAAAATCCTTTAAAAGACTTTGGTGAAAACGCCGCAATGCATTTAAAAAGGCATGACACATTCAATAACATGCCGGACATTCTTGTAAACAGCTTTTATGATGCCGAAAGCGATGAGGTCTGCGCATTCGAGGAACTGATAGGAAGCCACGGAGGCCTTGGCGGAAGCCAGACAAGACCGTTCATTATGTATCCTTCAGAATGGCAAGACCCCGGCGAATTAATCGGTGCAAAATCAATTTACGATTTTTTAAAAAGGGAGATGGATGAGCTGAAGAATGCTTAACATTTATTTAATCAAAGGATAAACTAATAAACAATAGTTAAAAAATTGATGATTAGCATGGAAGGAAAAATATTTATCGTTGGAATCGGACCCGGAGCAGAGGAATACCTGACTTTAAAGGCTGTAGAAACAGTTAAAGACAGCGACTATACCGTTGGAAGTACAAGAGCAATTGATCTCTTTGCAGACGTTAAAAATACCATCGCCTTTAACGTTAAAGACTTAGTTGACAAGCTTGAGGAAGGTGTTGACCTGGCGGTTTCAGGAAACAGCGTTTCCATATTGTCTACAGGAGACCCTGGCTTTTCAGGCGTTTTAAATAGCGTCTTGAGGATTTCAACCGAAAAGGGATTTCCACATGAAAACATTGAAGTCATACCGGGAATAAGTTCCCTTCAGCTTGCCGCCGCAAGAAATCATATCCAGTGGGACAGCGCAAACGTAATGACTTTTCATGGCCGGGAAAACATTGAGGACATTCTGGAAGTCATCGATAACGGAAAAATCACCATTGCGCTTCCTTCAAGAAAAGTCAAGGATATGGCACAGTTCTTGCTTGACAACGGCGTTAGTGAAGACCGCCCCGTTACGGTTTGCGAGAGACTTTCATATCCGGACGAAAGAATTGTCGCCACCACTTTAAAAAATATTGCCTCCAGCGAATTTACCTATATGTGTATTATGATAATAGGTCCTAAGAATTGTCCTTAAAAATACATTTTTATAAAGTTTTTCTATTTGAATTTTTAATTAAAAAGTTTATAACTTTAAAATCATAGTTTCAGTGTTAATTTGTTTGAAAAAATTAACGAAAAGGTTGATACTATGATTAAAAAAACAGGAATATTGATTTTCATTTTCTTGACTATTTTTTTAACTGGCTCAGTTTCGGCCAGCGAGCTGGAAAATGAAACAATGATGGAAAAAAGCATTACACAAGACAGCGTTCACATAGAAACCTCTGATGTGGAAATGTTTTACAAGGACGGCACAAGGTTTACGGCGCAAATTCATGATAAAAAGCCTATCAGCAATGCAACTGTCGTTTTCAGCCTGAACGGAGTTGACTATAAACGGCAAAGCAACGAATATGGCCTCTCATCAATAGCCCTAAATCTGAACAGTGGAAAATACAGCATTACGACAACGTCATACAATATTTCGGTAAACAACACGATTGACATTAAAAGCACGATTTATTCATCAGATGTTGTCAAGATTTACAGGAATTCAACCCAATATTACGCCAGATTCATTGACGATACCGGAGATGCATTAAAAAACACTCCCGTTTCATTCAACATCAACGGCGTATATTATACCAGAATGACAAACGAAAACGGAGTGGCCAGGCTCAATCTGAACTTGGAGCAGGGTTCGTATATTTTAACCGCAATCAACCCCAAAACAACGGAAATGATAAGCAATAACATTACCATACTGCCGACGATTACCAACAACAGAGATCTGGTTAAGTACTATAGAAACGACTCCAGATACAGCGTTACCGTGCTTGAAAAGAACGGTGAAAGGGTGGGATCCGGCCATGAGGTGGAATTCAACATTAATGGCGTGCTATATTACCGGCAGACTGACGTCAGCGGAACGGCAAGCCTTAACATTAACCTGAATCCCGGCGAATACATCATTACCGCCCATTATGATGGCTGCAGGGTTTCAAACAGAATCAGGGTACTGTCCACATTAACGGCAAAAGACGTTGAAATGACATATAAGGACGGCACCAAGTTCAAGGCATATCTTGTTGACGGTAAAGGAAATGCCCTTGAAAACGAAAAGGTCACTTTCAACATCAACGGGGTTTTCTACACGAGAACAACCGACATTAACGGAATGGCAAGCCTTAACATCAATCTCCAGACGGGAAGCTACATTATCACCTCGGAAAACAACGGTCTTATGATATCAAACAAAATCATCATAACGGAAAAAATCAAGGAAAGCATTAAGAATACACCTTTCACCTATGAAATCGGAATACCGAATTACGTGAACGTGACATATCCATATGTTTCAGAAAACAGCGTTTACACGATTGAAAGCGGTATCAACGGCATCATAAGGATGGAAAAGAATCAGCTGATCAATATCCAGATAGGATACAAATATTATACCTTTTCAACAGGCTACATGCCGGAATACAGCGCAACATATCTGGGCTCTGAATACTACCTGCTGCCGTTTGACAGCAGCCCGACCCAGCACAGCTACAGATATGAGAATCTAACCGGTAACGGACTGATTCTTCACAGAAGCGCGAACTATACCCATTTCATATACAGAAACAACTGCACAAGCAACGTTGAGCAGTTCGGGGCCTATATCGATAAGGGGCCAGACAAGAGTGAAATCATCACATACATCCAAAACGGAGAATGTGTTGCCAAGGTAAGCTTCCAGACAATGAGCTTTGATGAGCTTGGAGTGAAATACGCCATTTCCAAATATAACGGATGCAGCATTTACGACTTCAACTACAAAAGCTACGACGAACTGACAAAAGGAAACAAGATAAGATTCGCAAATACCGGCGAGGAAGTAAGCTTCGACTACTTTGGAAAGAAAATCACCGGATACATAAGCGAAGAGAATATCGTTACCCGTTTCAGCTCTGCAAACTGCATCGAATTCGAAAAGGAAGAGCTGATAACCTACGGATTGAGCGACAAGTACAAGCGTGACTTCGATGTTATGCAGTCATTTGCCATAATCAACACGAAAATGACTGACGGCATAATCCGGGACTGGATTTCAAGGGAAAGCGAATACAAGTCAAATGCGGGAATACAAAGCCTTTATACGATGTTTTTAACCGATATAAATACCTGCTATCTAAGCGATGCTTTGGCTGACGAGCTGACGAGAGAATATGAAATCAGATGGATGCGAGGAAAAAATACCGTCATTTTAGGTGCCATGAATTGGGAAAACACCTATCAGCACATATTAACGCCAGATATGGGTCGAATAATTATCGCAGACAATGAAAGCGACATCATCAGCTTCCGCTTTGTCAATTCAATTCTATTGTCAAAGATAGAGGAGCGTTCATTAATGCCGATAGCCCAAGACGCTGACGTTGAGATAAGCTCAGTATTTGATGAAATATTCAATTCCATCAGTTCCTATAAGGTAAGCGTTGTGTACTACAACAATACCGCAGTTATAAGTGATGAAAGCGTAAAATCCGTCTTTTTAATCGATTTGACGACGGGACTGGTTACGCCATTGTCAATTAATGACGGCTTTGCCTATAAGGGAGTGACGATATCAAGGGACTGCGGACTGTGCAGCATCGCCAGCACGGAAAAGGGAGTCCTTAAAAACGTCAACAATGGATTAATGCAGATAAACAGCGTATTGGACTATATAAGCGACAATATCCAGCCGCTAACTACGTTAATCTTTAAGGGAGCGTTAATATCAAAAGGATTTATCGGAGTGCTTCTCGGAGGCGGCCTGTCACTGGGATTAGGCCTTGTCGGTACCGCCTCAGGTATTCAGGGAATCGGAGTCTATTTTGCGGAAAATTACATCAGCGACAATGATCTCCACACAGCATACGACCATTTCACATTCACACGACCGGGATATCTGCAGAATACGAAAATTTACAATATTCCAACCGAAGACGGGCGTGTGGACTACATAGAAATTCCGATTAAAAGTGACAATAGCTATGACCGGGAAAATGTAAAATATATAAGTAATGGAAATGTTAGAACATTAACTAAAAAAGAAACATACAATTACTTTACAGAAGAAAGCTGGGATGCCTTCAGCGTTCCCCAGAAATACTGGAGATAACAAGATGTCCTTTTTAGAAGAACTTAAAGAAAATTTCTCAAAAAGACCGATAATTACAAGAATACTGTTTTTCCTACTTGTAATATCATTCATTTATGATATATATACGGGAAAAGCATTCAGCATATTCTTTTCAGCGTTTCTACTGCTGTATGTTGCATCTGAACTTATATATTGGTTTAAAAACAGAGAAAAAGAATAAAAAAAGTTTTTGAAGTTAAAATAATTAATTTTATTTTAACTCATTTTTTTAATTTTAAAGCTGTATGGCCTCTTGAGCCACTTCATCATTATCCTTGTCTTCGTAAAGGATGTGAGCCAAGTTCAAAAGCTTTTCCTGGCCTTTTACTTCATCCTTGAATAAAGGAACTTCAGCTATTTTTTGATTTGGGAACTTTTGACTGATTAATGCCAGACGTTTCTGCTGCAGCTTGTGCCTTGAATGGCAGAAATCACAGTCACAGATATCCGGCATTACCTGATTGACGATTACGCTGTCGACAACCATATCGTTTTTCTCAAGCGCTTCAAGAGCCCTTTCTGATTCGTAAATGGACATCTCCTCAGGAATTACAACCATCTTGAAAGTGGTCCTGTCCGGGTCGGACAATACCTTTTTAGCCTCATCGATTTGTTCTTTTGTTCTTTTCAAATCCTCTGCGGTTTGCGGATTGTCAACGGCATCCATAAACGGCATGATGTTTTTTAAGGAATTTGCAACTGAACCGAGTTTGGCCTTTGCAATCATTGCCTTTCCTACCCAGGAATCCATTACTTCAGGAAATGACAGAAGCCTTAACGTGTGTCCGGTAGGTGCGGTATCGAATACCACAACGTCGAATTCGTTTGAAGTCATTACTGAGAGGAATACCTCGAATGCTGCCACTTCATCAGCTCCAGGAGAGGATGATGCCAAATCCATCTGATCGCTTAGGAAATCAAGTCCTCCAAGGGCATCTGGTGAAGAGGAATTCTTTTGAGCTTCCAAAGCGTTTTGCTTTTCGGCCATAGCTTCATCTGGGTCGATTTCAACAGCAAAGAGATTCGTTTTGATTTCGCGAGGATAATGGCCGATTGGCACTTCAAGGGAATCTGAAAGTGAATGTGCAGGGTCTGTTGATACTACCAACGTTTTCTTGCCCTGTTCAGCCAGCCATAATGCAGTAGCGGAGGATATTGATGTTTTTCCAACACCTCCTTTTCCACCTACGAAAATGAAAGTTGTTTTATCTTTATTGAATTTGAAATAATCTTTAAATGCCAAATAATCACCTCTAGATTAAAATTACTTTTAGTTACTTTATGTTAGTTTATTCTTTTTGATATATAAAGTTTGGCTAAAAAAGGAACTGACCAGATTGCCTTCAAAATCCAAATCTTTTCACCATCGATTTTGCGAAAAAATGTGGTCAATATAATCAATAGCTATCCTTTTTCATTCGATTTAATTAAGCAGAATTTCAATTAATGCCAGGCATTTCCAATATCAGATGTGATTTAAAACAAGGATATATATGAACGCTTATCGAAATCCAGTTTTCAAAAGCCATGACCCCAGAATTAATTCAAGAGCATTTTAAAATAAAAAGAAAAAAGGGCGTTAAAGAGTAAACCACTCATTTAAACGCTTAATCAAGAATTACTTCAACGATATGATTGAACGCCTCTTTTGATTCGGGAACCAAAGGATAAATGGCATAGACGTGAGTCATTTCCTCACCGACATTCAGCTCGGCGTCAACACCGTTTTCTATTAACTTATTATAGAACTTTACGACATCAGGATAGAATATTTCATGAGTTCCTACAAAAAGGGTCGTTTTGGCAAGATTTGAAACATCTCCGAACATCGGGCTTACCTTATAGTCTTTTGGGTCAAGATCACCTGCCCAGGTTTCACCCATTTCGCGCAGACCGTCGATTCCAAGCATCGGATCGAATTCAACCTCATCATAATCCCCGGACATTGATACGTCAAGCCATGGAGAAATTGGAATCAGGTTTTGAGGCTGAGGCAAATCATTGGCCGCAAGATATTCACAGAATGCTACGGATAATCCTCCGCCGGCAGAATCTCCCATTATTACGATTGGCTTATCCATCTCAAGCAAATGCCTGTAGAGCTTTTCAACGATTTCATAGGTTTCCTCATAGGTATGGTTCGGAGCTAGAGGATAAACCGGAGCGAATACGCATGCGTTGACCTTTTTTGCAAGCTTATCGCAAAATATGACGTGAGGCTTTCTCATTTCATTTACATATATTCCCCCATGAAGATAAATGACTAGGCGCTCGGCATCTTCAACATCGTTATAGACTATCATCTGACAATCGAACATGTCCCTGCTTTCAACTTTAGTGTGATATGGCATTTTCGGGATCTTATAAACTTCGTCCTCATCCAGAGAACGCTCCTGCATATGTTCGTCGGCTTTATCTGCATCGTCAACGTATTCGCGATGCTTTTTGTCCATTACAGTTTCCACAATCTTTGACATCTTTGACATATTTCACAACTCCACATATTCTCAGTTAATGAATCTCAAACCATGCTTCAGCCCTTGTTTGGGCATTTTCACGGATATTCAAATAAAAGAACGTGTAATCGCATGCATGATAACTAACAGGTCCGAAAACGTGATCCAAGGCTTCAAGGCCAAGAAGCTTAGATACAGCATATTTTTCAAATTCAGGATTCGTCACCATGACCGAACCCCTTTCAAGGTCGATTACGGCATCCGCCTTTATCGGCAGTTCCACCAATACTGATTCTAACGGATTCGGTACGAAAGTTCCAAGATTCATTTCCGCATCGGCAGGAGTTTCATCAACACACCAATTAAGAGGATTTATTGATATAGCTCCTGGAGAAATCACAAGTGAAGGTTTTCCCTTGTTTGCAGGCCCTTCAGTATTCCATGAAACAACGACTCCCAAATCATCGGCTGACTGGGCCGCCTTGACATGAGGGTTTTCCTCAAGATAATGACTTGTTAAAGAGTCCCCGATGCAATAGGCAGCAATCATGTTTTCATAGTATTCCGGATGCTCCTTCATATACTCAGACAAGACAATATAACATAATCTGGACCCCTGAGAATGTCCGGCAAAGAAATAGGGGCGACCGTCATTGAGATTTTCAAAATAATAATCCAAAGCGGCATAAACATCCGTTCTTGGTTCCGCCCATTCCGCATCATTGACTTCCTCAAAGCTCATCATAGGTAGCTTCACTCCATTAACCTGCCTCCAGTACGGGGCAAAAATATTTGCAACTCCATCGAATGCAGTGGCTTCGATGGCAAAATAATTCTTTGCACCTTCCCTCATTGATGCATTGTCGATTTCACATATAATATTCGCTTCGGGATCGTTGCAGCTTGAAGGGTAAAGAAACAGCAAATCAACATCCTTATCCGGTTTTTCGGGAAGCGCAAGCCAGTTTTCACTATCTGAGTAATCCGGCGCTTCTCCAACAAAATCTTTTTCAAACATTTAATTTCCTCCAAATTCATATAAATCCTTCAGTCTGAAACTGAAATCATTAGTTTGATTATTTTAATATGTCATATTTAAGCATATAATATTAATCCATTTTAAATATGATTAAAACTAAAGATATTATTAGCCCATAAAATAGGGAGAGGGATAAATAATATGAATAAAAAAATATTACCAATTTTGGCACTGTTAATAATATTTTTAACAGTCAGTACTGCTCATGCCGGCATTTTTGATTTTCTGGACGGGAATAACTCAAACACCCATTCCAATGTAACGAATGATAACAGCACATTTGTCATAGGAGTTAATTTGGAATTTCCACCATTCGAATATCGAATTAATAATGGAGAGATAGGGGGATTTGATATAGACGTAGCCAAAGAGGTTTGCAGAAGGAATAACTGGACATTTCAAACCGTGCAGATAATTAACTGGGACTCTAAAGAGGTCGAACTCAATTCCGGAGAAATCGACTGTATTTGGAGCGCATTCACCATGAATAATCGTGAAAACGACTATACCTGGAGCGATCCATACTTCAACAACACCCAAGTACTGGTTGTAAAATCAAATTCAAATATTTCATCAATTGATGACCTGAAAGGAAAAACCGTAGAAATCCAAATGGGATCATCAGGAGCAGATGTGCTTAAAGAACAGGACAAATCCATTGTTGACACTTTAAAAATACAGGAAGTGCATGATTTCAACACTGCATTCATGGATTTGAAAAGCGAAGGATGCGATGCGGTGCTTGTGGATGTCGGACTTGCAAACTATAAAATAGCAGAAAATCCAAATGAATTTAAAGTATTGGATAAACCGTTATCAGATGAGCAATACGGCATCGGATTTAAAAAAGGCAATACTGAGCTAAAAGACCAGGTTCAAAAGACTTTAGATGAAATGTTTAAGGACGGAACCATTGACAAAATCGCAGCTAACTACAGCGACTACAAGATAAAGGAATTCTTAATATATCCTAAGTAAAATTAAAACATTTATACCAGATATTATCCATCCACCATTTACTTTTTTAACATCCAATACAAAAGAAATCCAAAACTTCTTTTTGCCTCGTGAAAAAAATCCGAAATTCGACCTATATATTATTATAATAAAAGAACTATATTAATTACTAATGAAAAATTAGATGGTGTTTGATATGAACGAAATTCCAAAAATAGATGTTGAAAAGACGAAAAAAGATATAATCGAATTCGTTCAAAATAAAGTATCCGAAGCAAATGCAGACGGACTTGTAGTAGGACTGAGCGGAGGAATCGACTCCACAGTAGCTGCATTTTTAGCTTGCGAAGCTGTTGGAGCGGAAAACGTGTTCGGAATAGTTATGCCTTCCACAACAACCCCAACGGAAGATAAGCTTCACGGCACTGCAATAGCTCAGCAATTAGGAATAAACTACAAGGAAATGGCTATTGATAGTATTTTAAACGAATTCTTATCAGTTACACAGATTCAAGATGACAAATTGGCTATTGGAAATCTAAAGGCAAGAATAAGGATGTCCATTATATATTTCTATGCCAATTCCAAAAACTACCTCGTTTGCGGAACAGGCAACAAAAGCGAAATCCTGATTGGATATTTCACAAAATACGGAGACGGTGCATGTGATATGGAACCAATCGGCGATTTGTACAAAACCAACGTTTATGAACTGGCCAGATGCCTGGAAGTTCCCGAAGAAATCATAAACAAGCCTCCAAGAGCAGGATTATGGAACAACCAGACGGATGAAGATGAAATTGGAATGACTTATGAACTGCTCGACAAGATTCTATACAGAAGCATTGAAAAGGAAGAATCAGGCGAAACAATAGCCGGAGAACTGGACATTTCAGTTGATGAAGTTAATGATATTATAGCTAGAGTTCAAAGGAACCAGCACAAAAGCCAAGTTCCTGAAAGCCCTAAAAAGACAAGAATGGTGATTTAGTGACAGAAAAGAAATGGCAGAAGAAATGGGAAGAGGAAAAATTATTTGAATCCAACCCAAATGATAAGGAAAAACTGTTTATTACCGTAGCTTTTCCATACCCTAGCGGAGCTATGCACATAGGCCACGGCCGTACATACACAGTGCCTGACGTATATGCAAGATTCAAAAGAATGGAAGGCTATAACGTTTTGTTCCCAATGGCATGGCACGTTACCGGCGCGCCTGTTATTGGAATAGCCGACAGGATTAAAAGAAAAGACCCTTGGACTCTTGACCTGTATGAAAACGTCCACAGAGTCCCTAAGGACGAATTGCCTAAATTGGAAGACCCAGAATACATCGTAAGATACTTCAGCAGCGAATACAATGAAGTGATGCACGAAATGGGTTATTCAATCGACTGGAGGCGCGAATTCAGAACAATAGATCCGACTTACAAGAAATTCATCGAATGGCAGATAACCACGCTTTATGAAAAGGGACTGGTTCAGAAAGGAGAGCATCCAGTAAAATACTGCCCTAACTGTGATAACCCTGTAGGAGACCACGACCTGCTTGAAGGGGAAGGCGTCGGTGTCAACGAGCTTACGCTTCTTAAATTCAAGATTGAAGATAAGGTTCTCGTTACTGCAACATTAAGGCCCGAAACAATCGTCGGAGCTACAAACATCTGGCTCAATCCCGATGTCGAATACGTCTTGGTCAAGGCAAACGATGAAAAATGGGTAATCACCAAAGAGGCCCATTATAACCTTGAACAGCAGATTAAGGGCCTGGACATCATATCAGAAATTAATCCCGATGACCTGATTGGTAAAATGGCAATAAATCCATTTACCGGCGATGAAATCCCGATTTTCCCTGCAAGCTTTGTAAGCGCATCATACGGTAGCGGAGTTGTATTCTCTGAACCTGCCGATGCACCTGCAGACTACATTGCTCTTAAAGACTTAAAGGAAAATGAAGAATTAATCAAGAAATACAATCTGGAAGGAATCGTTGAAAACGTTGTTCCGATCCCTGTGTGCAGCGTTAAAGGATATGGAGAAATTCCTGCAGCAGACATTATCGAAAGGCTTGGAATAACCGACCAGAACGACGAAAAGCTCCATGAAGCCACCAATGAACTGTATAAGATTCAGCACAGTAAAGGTGTCATTATCGAAAGCATTCCTGGCTTCGGAGGAAAAAAGGTCAGGTTCGCTCGTGAAGAATTAAAAGAAGAGCTCATATCCAAAAACATGGCCACAATCATGTACGATTTCGCAGAAAGGCCTGTCGTGTGCAGATGCGGAAACAACTGTGTCGTTAAAATCATGGATGACCAGTGGTTCATGAAATATTCAAATCCTGAATGGAAGGAAAAGACCCATGAAGTCTTAAACAGAGAAACCATCATTCCTCCTGAAGTCAAAAACAATTTCAACTATTACATTGACTGGCTGGACGACTGGGCATGTTCAAGAAAAGTCGGACTCGGAACAAGACTCCCCTGGGACAACAAATGGTTAATCGAGCCATTGACCGACTCCACAATTTACATGTCATACTATTCAGTTGCCAGATTCCTTAAAGACATGAATCCTGACGACTTGAACCGTGCATTCTTTGATAAAATTTATTTGGATATTGATTCAGACGACATCAAGGTAGCTCCGGAAATCGTTAAGGAAATCCAGGACGAATTCAACTACTGGTATCCTCTCGACTGGAGACTGTCCGCAAAAGACCTTGTTGGAAATCACTTAAGCTTCCTGATGTTCCACCACAGCGCAATATTTCCTGAAGACAAATGGCCTAAAGGAACAGTAGTCTTTGGAATGGGTCTTCTGGAAGGAAACAAGATGTCCTCATCAAAAGGAAACGTAATTCTTTTAAAAGACGCTATTGAAGACTATACGGCAGACGTCGTAAGGCTGTTCCTGATGGCTTCAGCCGAACCTTGGCAGGACTTCGACTGGAGGGAAAAGGAAGTTTTAGGAACCAAAAGAAGGCTTGAATGGTTTAAGGAATTCGCAGCAAAAGTAGAAGAGATTAAAGGCTCCAAACTGGATTTAACCAACATTGAAAAGGTCGAATTAACAAGAACCATTGATTTATGGATGTTAAGCCAGCTCAACCAGCACATTAAAGCGTCAACAGAAGCTTTAGAAGTTTTCCAGACCAGAAAGGCTTTACAGGAATCACTCTTCCTGCTTAAAAAGGATATTGACCACTATCTCTACAGAGTCAATCACCTCCTTGACAAAAAGGACCCTGCAGTGATTTACGTCTTATCAACGGTTGTAGAATCATGGATAAGGCTTCTTGCGCCGTTCACTCCACACGCATGTGAAGAATTATGGTCCAATTATGGCGGCGAAGGCTTTGTAAGTGCTGCTAAATGGCCTGAAGCTGATGAAAGCCTAATCAGCCTTGAAATTGAAAAGTCAGAAGAATTGGTTCAAAATCTCATAAAGGACATCAACCAGATTAAGAAGATGGTTGGAGAAGACGCCCAAAAGGTACACATTTACCTTGCTTCCGACTGGAAATGGGATCTCTTTGAAATAGCTAATGAGGTTGGAAAGCCTGATATCGGCCAGATTATGGGCAGAGCTGTTAAAGCAGACATTTATGACGACAAAAAGGAAATAGCTGCCGTAGCCAAAAAAATCGGCCGTGAAATGACCAAAACCAAATACGTGGGTAAAATCGATGAAGCGCAAATCATTGATGACGCTCTCGAATACATCTCCAATGAAGTTGGAAGTGAAGTGATTGTGCATACCGACGATTCATACGACCCGCAAAACAAGGCTAAAAACGCAATGCCTTATAAACCGGCTATTCTCATCGAATAGCTGATTATTTTTTCTTTTTTTAATTAATATTAAAATACCCTAACTTTATGGATATTGATTTGTTTAAAATATCAGGTTATTACCATTTCAATCCTTTTGATCCTCTTTTTTTAATTTCAACACTGTTGTACGGCAATTCCGTTTTTACTAATCCGAGGATTTCTTTTTCTGTAACTTTTTTTTCAATATCTTTCTTCTGTGTTTGTTTATGAAATATCATAACTGCAACTTTATTTTATTCCTTGTTTTTTGACTTAATTTAATATCATTATTGTCAACAATTTGTTTTAAAATTTCTACAGCATCATCAGCCCTTTTCTTTTCAGCATCAGCCCTTCGCCTCTCATTAGAAGCAATAAGCTCCGCATCATCAGCCCTCCGCCTCTCATTAAGAGCCGTCTGCTCAGCAACCACAATCCTGCGTTTTAAAGCATTTTCCCTATTTTCAATATAAGATAAAGACATTACAACGAACTCCAAAAATTTTTCTTTAACTCAATCATTCTTTACATAAATCATCTAATAAGACCATACTATCCCGAATCCCAAATAAATGATTATAAATACTTAATAAAACAAAAAATAAAGAAAAAGGAAAACATTATAAATCAACTATCTAACCACATAGTTAATTTATTTTTTCCCTTTTAGAATATCGTAGTAACTGAAGATATTTTTTTCATTGTTTCTTTATTAAATTCAATATCATTATTTTCAACAATTTCTTTTAAAATTTCTTCAGTAGCATCAGCTCTTTTCTTTTCAGCATCAGCCCTCTGCCTCTCATTAGAAGCAGTAAGCTCAGCATCATCCGCCCTCTGCCTCTCATTAGAAGCAGTAAGCTCAGCATCATCCGCCCTCTGCCTCTCATTAAGAGCCGTCTGCTCAGCAACCACAATCCTGCGTTTTAAAGCATTTTCACGGTTTTGAATGAAAGATGAAGTCATATTAATCACCCCTAGCAATTTTTCTTTCAAATAGTCGTCATTCACACATAACTCAATCAAAATCATCTGACAAAAGACTATGGCATCACGGTCTTCTTCAGAAATATTCAATTGAGGAGTTAGATTGCACAATTCTTCCATTAACTTCTCTTCATCATCAAAATCATGATCGGTGATTGGAAGTATGGAAAAAATGAACAGTTCTAACTCGTTGGGCACTTGGTTATTTTTTATTTTATCCTTAATAGTATTTAACACTATTTGCCCATCTAACTCTTCAACATAATCAATTTTTCCTTTATACTCCAAATCTGGCATGATTTGTAGTTTATCAACAGATTTTCTTTCTTTATCTACGACTACAATCCTTTGATCGATTATTTCCCCATAGAAAAAGAAATATTGAACCACATATTCAAAATCTCTGGCAAGGTGATATTTTGCAAGAGGTTGTTTGTGAAATTCAATATTTACAAATCCTTTTTTACCTTTCAACAGTATATCCATGGATTTTACATCGGCTCCGGGTTTGAATATTTCACATGACAATACTTCATAATCATCATCGGGGATATCCGTGATTGGAATTAATGCATTGGTGAAAGCATGAGCCGCTACTTTTAACATTGAATCACAGCTGTTCTTTGTTTTATTATCTATTGGTCTAATTCTAATTTCAATCCCCTCCAAATTATTTTTTAATCAATGAATATATGCTAGCAAATATTTAATTGACAAGATAATATTAGTCATTAATACTATATAAAGCATTTTTTATCGCTGATTATAATTTTACCGTCTTAAATCAATATTCTAAAGAAAAGGTAAAATTTAAGCAATTTATGAAAAATCAAAAAGCGAGTAATCGAGAATATTAATTCCTAATTTTCCTCAAAAAACAACCATATTTTTATACGACAAAATCGTCATTAAAACCCACATAAAATAAAAAAAAAAGCGAAAGCAACAAGGATTAATGAATCCCTGAATGCTTCTTAAAAATTCTAATCATCAATTATAAAGAATCTTATTCCTTCGATAAGCAAACATACTCCAATCAGAATTGCGGCATAAACCGGTTGTGCAGTAGTGCATACAGCAAGGGCAATAGCCATTATACCAATGATTAAAATCAGCAGGGACGACATTTTTGAAAGCTTTGATTCAGAAATAATTCCCAGTATACCGAATACAACCATTATAAATCCGATTATATAGAACTGCAGTCCGAGAAGGAATGACAGTGCGTCAATGAAGAATATGAATAATACCCCGAATATAAGGGATATAACCCCTATTATTATATTGGCGGTCGAAAATATCGGCATTGTGTACTGAGATGAAATCCCGTTAATGATTGAAGCGATACCGAAGAATAACAAGCTCAGTCCGACAATTACTGAAGCCATTTCAGAACTGAACATCGGGCTGATTATGAAAATCAGACCCACTATCACGAACAAAATTCCAATGATTTTTTTGAAATCCAAGTTATCACCTAATAATTACTTTATATTAAAGATTATTTAAAGTTTAATGTAGATAACAGAGATTAGATAAGTCAAAAAATTAGTGATTAATAAATAAATGAAAATATTGATGAAAAATACTTGCACCGATAATGAGAAGCATGAAAATAATGAAAGCATTCTTTAAGATAAAGGCATTGAAAATCCCTGGGGGAAAATGGCATCAATGAAAAAAGAAGGTTATAACTTTCTTGCGAAAAGTATATAACCGCTATGTCCAACCATTCTTGTTTTAGGCCTTGTTCCTTTCTGCTTTACTTCAAGACCTCTTTCCAGGGTTTCAAGAATTTCAATATCATAGAAATTAAGCTTTTTAGCAACCCTGTAGGCGACTTCTGCCTGATAGATGTAGGGCGCATAGACGACCAGCCATCCGCCGAGATTTAATGAGTCCCAAACGTCCTCGAAAATCTCATAAGGCTTTGGAAGGTCCAAAAATACCACGTCAATGTTGTCCTCATCGATTCCTTCCTTGATGTTCTTGTTTTTAACGTCGATGTTTTTAATTCCAAATGCGTCGATGTTTCTTTGGGCGACTTCAGCGAAATCCTCCCGGATTTCATAGGTGTAGACGTGGCCAGTTTCACCGACTACGTTTGCAAAATGAAGGGCAATGGCTCCGGCACCGGTTCCTGCATCGACAACCCTTGAACCTGCACCCAGGCCGGTGTAGGCCAGTACGGTTCCAATGTCCTTTTTGATTAATATGGAGCATCTTCTCTCCATTACATCTATGAAATCATTAACGTTAGGCTTTATAATTTTAAATGTGCGGTCAAGATGGCTTTTTACCTCATCGCCCACTTCAGCATTTGCCAAGACCTCTGCCGAAACAATTCCCAAGTCGCTTTGAAGCTCTTTGCCTTCTTCCACAATACATTTCTTGCCACGTTCATCTAAAATCAATTTCATCTTTTCACCGTTTTTAATTTTCAAGTTCTGATAGTCTTTTGACCCTTTTTAAAGAGTCAGGATGCGTTGATAGTAATTCCATAATTTTGTTTGAAGTGTTTACTTTGACATTTGAGTTGGCTAATCTCCTCAATTCCTCATCACTGATTGATCCGTCGCCGTCAAAGTCAATTTGCCTGAAATCATTGATGTCATTTCTTGCATTGTTGACATCGTTGATAAAAAATGCTCTGTTGGTATTGACTTCATCAATCGTTTCCTTGCTGCATCTGGCTGCGCCATAGGATAATTTGTATAATGCTGATACCAATGCTGCCGGTCTGTTTCCGAATTCAACGGAAGCTTCATCGGCATAGTATTCGCGGGTTCTTGAAATGAACAAGACTAAAAGCTGACCTATCAGATAGAATAGATAGCCTAAAATCCCTATTATGAATCCTCCACCATTTTCGTTTCTGGAAAACATGAAAGACAATGCGATATAATAGCAAATCATAGGTATTACGCTGACTGCAGCAGTAACAATCATGTCGTTGTGCTTGATGTGTCCCATTTCATGACCTAAAACCGCTCTCAGCTCATCGCGATTAAGTAGCCCTAAAATAGGCCTTGTGATTGCGATATGGCCGCTTCTAGATGATCTTCCATATGCAAATGCATTAGGAACATTGATTTCTGAAATACAGACTTCAGGCTTTGGAATACCCGCTTCGTTAGCCAGTTCCTCAACCATCTGGTGGATGTTGGGGGCTTCCGCCTCGCTTAACGGCCTGACATTCATTGAACGTTTGACAAGTGAAGGGCCAAACCAATACTGCAAAAAGACAATGACCAAACTTGCAATCATGAAAAAGTGCCATGAGCTAATTCCGAGATACATTCCAGCGAGCATTACAAGGAAATAAACGATTGTAAACATTATAATCATTGTAAGCCACATTCTTAATTTAAGTTTCCAAGTTCCTCTCATATTAATTACCTCAACTTGATTATGATAGTTATATTTAAATTGTTACTTAAAAAGTTAATGGAAAGTTTTATATACATCTTTGTAAAAAATAATATACATAATGTAAATAATTTTTTGCATTAAAAATATCTCAGACCAAGGAGGGATTAAAATTAAAAAATATGTACTTATATTATCATTATTTCTGGCATTGCTGATGATAGGCTCAGTATCTGCAGCAAATGTCACTAATGACGATTCTCCAATAGCCTATGAAGAATTGCAGCCAGATGATTATGATCCAATATTCATAGCTTATGGTCATGTCAAATACCCTCTTCAGAACTTTGGAGATAATGAAACAATAGCTAAAGAAATATGGACTGTTAGATCAATACAAAACGATGAGAAAGACACAAGAGAAATTCCAGTATTTGATAATGTTATTGTAAATAGAACAGTAGATGGAAATGCAACAATTAAAATTATGGGAAATGAGAATATTACTGGTCAAATATTCCTATCCTTTTTAAAAACACCATTAAACTTAACAAATGGACAGATAGAATACCAGCTTACCGGTCTTGAAAGAGGTCACTACACATTCCAGTATTATTACAGTGGAAATGAAATTTATCAGAACGGTACTGAAAATATTACTTTCACAATCCCATCAACAAGCACGATAATTGAAAACATAGACGACTTTACAATGTATTATAAGGACGAAAGCGAAATTAAAGCTACTTTAAAAGATCAGTGGGGAACACTATTAACAGATAAAGATGTGATTTTTATAATCAATGGTGTTGAATACAATAGAATTACAGATAAAAATGGTAGTTCATCAGTAAAATTAAATTTAGAACCTGGAACATATGATATTATTACACATTACCCGGGAACTCTAACAACAACAGGGAACATGACACATACAAAGGTTACAATCTTGCCGACGATTACCGGACAAGACATTAAAAAGCTCTACAAAAACGGCACACAATATTATGTAAAAGTAACCGACAACAATGGAACGGCATTAGTTAACCAGACAGTGCAGTTCAACATAAACGGTGTTTTCTACAATCGTACAACTAACAAAGAAGGTTTTGCAAAGTTAAACATTAATCTGAATGACGGAACATACATCATTACGGCTGAAAACCTTTACGACAACTGCAAAATAAGCAATACTATCACAGTGTTGCCGACAATCGTTTCAGAGGATTTGATAAAAATCTATAAAAACGCTTCGCAATTCAATGTTAAATTATTAAAAACCGATGGCAGTCCATTGGCAAATTCATATGCAATATTTAACATTAACGGCGTTTTCTACAACCGTACAACAGACAATGAAGGGAATGTGAAGTTAAATATTAATTTGTTTCCTGGCGAATACATAATTACAACTGAAAATCCTTATGACAACAGTAAAAAGAGCAATACAATAGTTGTGACACCATATTTATTTACAGATGACTTAACCAAGTATTATAAAGGTGATTCAAGATTTAATGCCAAATTAGTGGATTCAAACTACAATCCGCAAGCAAACAAAGAAATTACCTTCATGATTAATGGTGTTGAATATACCAGAAACACTAATGAAAATGGTGAAGCGAGCTTGGCCATTAATTTACAGCCGGATGAATATGATATAATCACAAAAAATAGTGAATATGAAGTGAAAAATACGATAACTGTTTTACCAACATTAATTGATTTACATGGTGAAAAAGTTACTGTTGATCTTGATGAAAATGAAAAATATGAGGTATATGTATTGGATAACGATGGAAATCCATATGCTAACCAAACTGTGACATTCAAATACTATAATATGGTTGAAAAAGTCAAAACAGATGAAAACGGAATAGCAAGCTTTAACTCAACACGTATTAATCAGTATAACCCAATAGAAATCGAATATAATGGCTATACAATAATAAATAATAAGGTTCAATTCAGAATGTACCCATATATAGTTGGAAAAATAGACGGAATTTTCATTATTATAGATCATCCATACTTAACCAAATACTTTTAACCCCATCTACACCTTTGTCTAAAAGTCAATTAAAAGATTTTTAGGCAAAGAACTTAATTTTTTAACATGAAACCCTATTTTTTTACAAGTAAAATATTACTTCTCAGACACTACCACAAACTAATTATTAACTAAATTACAAATACTTTAACATTACAAATTATGGTGATTTAATGAGTGGACCTTGGGTAGAAAAATATAGACCACAAAGCCTAGATGACATTGTAGGCCAAGAACATATTATAAACAGACTTAAAAAGTATGTCGGCGAAGAAAGCATGCCGAATTTAATGTTTACAGGACCTGCAGGTGTTGGAAAAACCACAACCGCACTTGCGCTGGTCAAATCAATTCTCGGAGAATACTGGAGGCAGAACTTCCTGGAACTTAACGCTTCAGACGCAAGGGGAATTGACACGGTAAGAAACGATATCAAGAATTTCTGCAGACTGAAACCTGTAGGCGCCCCATTCAGAATAATATTCCTGGATGAAGTGGACAACATGACAAAAGACGCCCAACATGCTTTAAGACGTGAAATGGAAATGTATACGAAAACCGCTTCATTCATCCTGTCCTGTAATTATTCATCAAAAATCATCGACCCTATCCAGTCCAGATGCGCAATATTCAGATTCGCTCCAATAAAGGGAGAAGAGATTGTAAACAGATTAAAATACATCTGCACAGAAGAGAACTTTGACTATGATGAAAAGGGAATAGAAACCATCGTCTATTATGCCGAAGGGGACATGCGTAAGGCAGTCAATATCCTGCAGGCAACGGCCTCCGAAGGAGAGCATATTTCAGAAGAAAGCGTATACGACGTTGTTTCCAAATCAAAGCCTCAGGACATTACTGACATGATTACAAAGGCGTTGACCGGAGACTTCATGGGCGCAAGAAAGCTCATGCACGAAACCATGGTACTGCAGGGAACAAGCGGAGAGGACATGGTATCACAGATATATCAGGAAGTATCCAGAAGAGTAATTGACGGAAAGATGGATCCCGAGTTTTACATTGACATCATCGAAGCCATAGCAAACTGTGACTTCAGGATAAGGGAAGGATCAAACCCAAGAATACAGCTGGAAGCTCTTTTAACTAAATTCTTATAGTAAGGCATTCAAATGTTATGGACAGACAAATACCGACCAAAAAGCCTAGATGAGATATTAGGTAACAACAAGGAAAAAAAGATTATTCAATCATGGGTGGATAACTGGAAAGCGGGCAATCCCCAGCAGCCGCTGCTTTTAGTGGGACCTCCGGGAATCGGAAAGACAACGTTCGCCCAGGCAATAGCCAACGAATTTTCCGAATACATTGAATTGAATGCAAGTGACAAGCGTTCACAGGACGTCATCAAAAGCACGATCGGCGAATCCTCATCTACAAGATCATTGTTCGGAGACGAATACAAACTGATTATAATGGACGAGGTTGACGGTATTCACGGAACAAACGACCGTGGGGGAGTCAAGGCCATCGGAGAGATTATCAAAACCTCCAAGCATCCATTAATCTTAATAGCCAACGATTTCTATTCAAAAAGGCTTCAATCCATCAAACCCAAATGCCAGGTCATCAAGATGGCCAAGATTAGAGGCCCTACCATTAATAAGATGCTTAAAAACATTGCAAAAGAGGAAGGCATCGAATACGATAAAGAGGCATTAAAGCTATTGTCCAAAAAGGCAAACGGAGATATCCGTTCAGCCATTAACAGTTTTCAGGCGATTGCAGACACCTCCCATGAGTTAAGCATGGAGGACGTTGAAAACATCACCACCAAAGACGACAGGTCAACCATAATCGACGGGGTGATGGCTACACTGAAAAGCAAGAATCCAAAGCACGTAAAGGACGCTTTAAGGGTTGATGAAGAGCCGACGCTCGTAATGGAGTACATTGCCGAAAACGTGCCCAGAGAATACACCAATAAAAATGAACTTAAAAAGGCATATGAAAACCTATCCAAGGCAGATTTATACTTTGGAAGGGCTCAAAGAACTAGAAACTATGGTTACTGGAAGTATGCAACTGATTTCATGGGAATCGGCGTAAGCTCAGCCAAAAGGGAAACCTACAAGAAATTCACCCCAATCAAAAGCCCTACAGTATTTACATTAATGGGACGCAACCGTGGAAAAAGAAATCAGCGCGACGCCATTGCAGAGAAAATGTCTGAAAAGATGCACATTTCAAATACCGTGGCCATTTCAATGTTTCCTTACCTTGAAATAATGTTTCAAAACGACGAGCTTGCCTGGGAGATTTCAGATTTCCTTGATTTGGACAAGGATGAAATCAAACGCTTCAGAAGCAAAGTCATTCCTAAATCCGTCATAAAAAAGATGGAAAAGCAAAAAGAGGAAATGCGTATTGAAGAGCGTGACAGGCGTGCACAAGAGCTTGAAAGCCAACTATTTGCAGGAATTCCTCAGGAAACTGCCGTTGAAGAAGAGCCTGTAAGGGATGAAATTGAACTGATAGCTGAAGAGCCAAAAAGCGAAGAAGAAACCATAGTTGAAGAAAGCGAAGTCGAAGAAGAGTTAATGGCTGAAGAAATGATTGAAGAAGAAGTCGAAGAAAAGCCTAAAGAGAAGAAAAATACTCAAACATCATTATTTGACTTCTAAATTTTATTTTTTAATTATGAAAATTAGAAAAAAGAAAAAAAGAGATGGTTTATCGAATTACCATCTTCATTGTGTATTGTTATAATTATTTTCTGGATAAGGATTCCGCCATACTTGGCTATCCAGCCATTCAACTCTAAACCTACACCAGAAATAAATTCAGAACAGACTAATTGCCAGAAATTGTATTAAGGCCGCTTCCGCTACTGTTACCCGTGCTGTTACCAGTGTTGTTACCACTAGTTTGATTATTTTGAGTGCTTACAACTGAATTACTGATAGTTCGTGTAGCAGGGTTGTCTGGAGCATCATTTGTAACTTCTATGTTAAATGTAGCAGTACAACCATTAAATTTGTTATTTCCACCATAATTGACTGAAACATTATATTTTCCAACGTCAATACCAGTGATAAACAGATAAGCTTTACCATTATCGTCAGTAGCTACTGAATAATTTTTATCGTTGAAAGTAATGTTTAGAACTTGACCTGCAACAGGATTGCCGTTAGCATCTTTTAGTTCAAATTCCAACTGCTCACCATTTTGTATGGTGTCCTTATTTAAAAGATTAATCTGCGTATCAGCTTTTAAAAATGATTGGCCAAACATAAAGAAGGCACCTGCCGCAATTATAATAATGACCAATATTGCTATAATTATTTTTTTATTCATAATTTTCACCTGTTAATACTTATTATTATAACACTATTTTTCTATCTATTAATTATACTATAAAAAAGTTATCTGAAAAACATGAAATTCATTAAATTATAAAAATAATAGTGTTTTGAATATCTTGTCCAAAAATATTCGAATATAATACTTTATATATTAAATGGAGAGTAAATTAAAATCTTTTTAATGACTAATTTTACATTAGTAATACTTTTCAAAATTCAACACAGAATATCTGCAAAAAACAATCCTTTAAACTAGAGATAAGAAACTTTTACTATTCCAAGTAATTTAAAGGATATAATTTTTCTTCAATATAATCCGCAGCTTTCAGAACGTTTTCTCTGTATTGCGGTGCCACATCTTCCAAAAATTCCATAAATGATGATGCCAGTTCATTACTGTTTTCATTTTCCATTTTCAAGCGGCCATCCATTTCCAGAAAGGAATTAATCCAATCCAGAGGCACGTTAATTAACGGATAGACCTCATTTTCCCTTTTGTTGAATTCAAGCCCTTCACCGGCAAATATCGTGGAAAATATCTGATTGACCTCATAATCCAGAACGAGGGGATTGGCTATCAAATCATATTCGCCGTCAATGACCAGCTTGACCCCATATTTACGCATATATGGCTCCATAATGACATTGACCATGAAATTATCCTCAGGAATCAATATCCTTGAGTTGGGCTTAATGTCGCTTAAGCTTTTGGCGGCTTTTGAACAGATCTTTTGGAAAAGTGAATTTCTTACAACCTCAATATCCGGATATCGCCCGTTAAAAGTTTCCTGGCGTTTTCTTGAAAACTTTGAAAACCTTAAATTGTTAATGTAAATCTTTTGAGGAGTGTATGAAATGAATCTTGAATCGACTCCGATAATTTTGAGATATTTCAATACGTCCTTTTTGGAATCCGTAAATTCCTCTTTATCACTTGCCAAAGCTGAAATATCAAAAATCAAATCCATAAAATCATAACCCTAAAGTTCTTGTGAGCGCATCTTCCATTACGTCAACAGGCGCCTTCTTTCCCGTCCAGATTTCAAAGCTTTCAGCTCCCTGATACAGAAGCATCTTGATTCCGTAAACCGGCTTTGCACCTGCCTTAATGGCTTCTTTCAATAATCCGGTTTCATTGGGATTGTAAACGGCATCAAATACCGTCAAATCCTCATGCATCATTTCAGTTGAAGCTATTGGGGTATCATTGACATTTGGATGCATTCCAACCGGCGTCGTATTGATTAAGATATTTGCATCACTCAAATCCATGTTTTTGATTGAATCTGCTTCAACGCCGTCAATCAATCCAGAATCTGAAACATCACCGGCAAGATTTTGAGCCTTTTCGACGTTTCTGTTCAATATTTTCAGACTGTTAACTCCGTATTTGGCCAGATAGAATGATATTGCCCTTGAAGCCCCTCCGGCACCTGCGATGACGACATTCTTATCTTTAATCCTTGTCACATCGCCAATGGCTTTAATAGCTCCGATTCCATCGGTGTTATATCCTTTAAGGTTTTTAAAATCAACCGTGTTGACGGCACCTATTAATGCGGCTATTTCATCGATTTCATCGAGATATTGCATTACTTCAATTTTATGGGGTATCGTAACATTGAATCCCTTTATATTTAAAGCGTCGGCTCCCTTAATCGCATTTCCCAAATCATTTGGATTGACATCAAATGCCGTGTAGACATAATCCATTTTCAAAGCCTCAAAAGCGGCATTATGCATCGGCGGCGAAAAGCTGTGTTCCACAGGATGCCCGATTAAAGCCACTACATTTGTACTTCCTTTTATTTCCATATATTTAAGTTAGATAATCATAGTTAAATTATTTTACTAAAAAATTAAACTTACACTGAAATGAGCAACCCATATATAAAGAGCATTACACTGCAATGTATAACCATTCATAAATAAGTCTGCATTCTAATGTAATTTGATTGTCTATCCAAAAAGTAGGATCCTATATATAAATATCCAAATAATTTGACACAAAATTACTGATAATTTGCTTGGCATTAGTTAAAGTATCATCATCAATTGATAAGAAAATATCAATCCTATTCTTTGATTAAAATATCTATTAAATTAAGATTATCTAAAGGTTAATTAATGAAATTGAGATTAAAAATTAACCCAAAACTCAAGAAGAGTACTTTTCTTAAATTTTTAATGAAAATACATAAGAATTAAATAATATCAAATTCAAATATTCATGCTGAGTGGATATTGATTTGCTCAAACTTAGTTGATTAAAAAGGATTAATGTCTTGGGTTATTATGGGATTATTCTCATAATGACATTAATTCCCACGTTAAAAACTTTTTTTAGGACATGATTAATATCATCAATCAAAACAATAATTATAAAATTAACACTAAGAAATAATTTCTTTTTTTTACAGTAAATTACCGCAAACTTTATATAAGATGTTTTAATAAGGACAATTCTACTCTATGACTTCAACAAGCTTTAAATAGTATTTTAACAATATTCTTCTACTAAAGACCTCACTTCAAATCAGAAAGGGGGAGATAAATATGAAATTATTCTTTTTAAGTAGTGTTTATCCATTAATCAGTTCAGTTTTTTCCGTATGCTGCATTGGTGTCCTTTCCATGTTTTCCTTGGGAGGTGAGAATATTTTGGGGTTAATTATCGCCACAATTGTAACATATTGGTTTAATATTGTACCAATTATTAAATCATTAATGATTATAATAAAATGTAGGGGGACAATAGCCCAAATTTCACCTCCATCGGGTAATTAAATATCAACAAGTCAATGAAGGGCTTTGAAAACTAAGTTTTCATGAGGTCTTTTCCCTAAGATGGAAACTGTTTAATTGCCCATCTTTAAAATAATAGTTAATTTTATATAATATTTAACTAATAAGATTAAACAGAGACTTACTTTTAAGTAAACCTCTAAAGGAAACATGATTTGAATTAATTATTAATGTCTAATACGGAATTGTGGAGATTTCATCTCTGCAATAGACATTAATTTGACTTTTTTTAAATGATAATATTGTATTATACATACTATTTGTCTATTTTTTAAATCAATAAACCCCCAATTAACATTACCTTTGCTTACACCTGTTAATCAACAATCCAAACATAATATAACCCATTTTTACCAATATCCCCCTCAGAAGTACTATTTAAAAAATTGACAATTCAAATAATTATTTAAACATTGATTTCCAAAAATTAATATACTATAAAACAGGAGAAATAATATGGAATTTACAAGACCGAGAGGTACTAGAGATTTTTTATTTGAAGAGATGGAAGATAGAAAAAAAGCTGAAAGTACCTTAAGATACATTTTTGAAAATTATGGTTACAGGGAGATTAAAACCCCTTTATTTGAAGAATTAAAGCTTTTTACAACCAAATCCGGAGAGGAAATTGTCGACCAGCTGTACAATTTCAAGGACAAATCCGACCGCGAATTAACATTAAGGCCTGAAATTACCGCACCGGTTGCCAGACTATACTTGAATGAGCTTGAAAAAACTGCAACAAAGCCTATCAAGCTTTATTATTACGGCAGCTGTTTCAGGTACGAAAGGCCTCAAAAGGGAAGGTTCAGACAGTTCTGGCAATTCGGATGCGAACTGATCGGTGCAAAATCCCCCCAGGGAGAGGCCGAAGTTATCGCAATGTGCAGCGATTCCATTGAAGCTTTAGGAATTACTGGCGCCGACGTTAACATCAACCATCTGGGCATCATCAGAGGATTGTTCAGGCACTTTGAAATCGATGCAAAAACCCAAAGGGAACTGATGGTTGTCATCGACAAGGGAGACAAGGACTTATTGAAAGAATCCCTAAGCGGAGAAAATCCAATCATCTCCAATGACGAATTAAACCAGATTTTGCTTAAATTAATCGATATGGTCGGGGACAAAAGCATCCTCGCTGACGTTGAGGAATTGATTAAAGATTATGAAGAGCCTCAGCAGGCATTTGACGAACTTAAGGAATTGGTTGAGCTCCTAGACTGCTTTAACATGACAAACTACACATTAAACCTTGGAGTTGCAAGGGGACTTGACTATTACACAGGAATCGTCTTTGAAATCTATGTCGAAGGCCTTGGAGCACAGAAACAGGTCTGCGGAGGAGGAACCTACAGTTTAATCAAAGTATTCGGCGGCCAGGAAGTTGAATCAACCGGCTTTGCCCTAGGATTCGACAGGCTGATGAATGCAATTGAAGAGCTCACCGAAAAGGAAGATGCCAAATCCCATTTAGATGCTTATATCGCACCGATTTCAGAAGACGTCCGCTTTAAGGCCTATGAAATTACCCAGGCTTTAAGAAGGTCAGGCATCAGGTGCGACGTTGACCTGAACAACAAGAAATTCAAGAAACTGATGAATTATGCCGATAAAATCAGGGTTCCTAAAATGATTATCATAGGTAAAAACGATCTTGATGAAGGCAAGGTAACCGTAAAGGACATGCAGAGCGGTTCACAGGACTTGGTTGAAGTTGAAAATATCGTAAGTTACTTTAAAGGAGAATAAACCATGGAAATTAATTTCAGACATGAGATAAATGGCGAAAAGGTCATCACCGCCGTGGCGCAGGACGCCGAAACCGGCGAGATATTAATGCTTGCAAACATGAATAAGGAAGCGCTTCAAAAAACCATCGAAACCGGCAAGGCCCATTACTGGAGCACCTCAAGAAACAAGCAATGGCTGAAAGGAGAAAGCTCCGGCCATTTCCAGGAAGTGGAAGAAATTCTAGTGGACTGTGACATGGACGCTGTCGTGCTTAAAATCAGACAGAACGGCGCAGCATGTCATGAAGGATACTATTCATGCTTTTTCAGAAACCTGGAGGTTGAAAACTCACCGGACATTGATGACTTAAAAGAAGAAGATTTGAAAACAAACCAGAAACGTATAATTAACCCAGAAGACGTGTATTAAGATGAAAACAATAATTCCAGATACCAGTGCAGTAATTATTGGAGCAGTAAGCAAAGTCATTGAAAAGGAGAATCTTGACTATCCCGAAATCATCGTTCCCGAAGCGGTTGTCTGTGAACTCGAACATCAGGCAAACGCCAACAGACGCGAAGGCATTAACGGCCTTAATGAACTAAAACACCTGCAGAAACTGCAGTATGAAGGAGAGCTTGCAGTGTCATTCAAAGGAAAAAGGCCGACAAATTATGATATCCGATATGCCAAAAGCGGAGAAATCGATGCATTAATCAGGGATTTGGCAAGGTCAGAATTTGGAACCCTGCTTACAAACGACAAGGTCCAGGCAGAAACTGCAAAGGCTCAGGGAATTCCCGTTTATTATTATGAACAGAAATATGTTGAAAAGGAATTATCCATTGCCAAATTTTTCGATGATGAAACGATGTCTGTGCATCTGAAGGAAAACGTTTGTCCAATGGCCAAAAAGGGAACACCTGGCCATATCAGTTTCGTCAAGTTATCCGACGAAGTATTTAATCATACGAAGCTCCAGGAAATCATCGATGAAATTATAGAAAAGTCAAGAAGCGACGCGAAAACCTATATGGAATCCGAAAAGGAAGGATCCGTCGTTGTCCAGTCAAGGGAATACAGGATTTCAATAGCTACGCCGCCATTTTCAGAAGCCATTGAAATAACGGCTGTAAGGCCTGTGGCAGACATTGACTTGGATGAATATCACTTAAGTGCCAAATTAATGGACAGAATTAACAATAACGCTGAAGGAATCCTGATTTCAGGTTCTCCGGGAGCGGGAAAATCAACATTTGTCCAGGCGATTGCCAAATACTATTCCGGCGAGCTTAACAAAATCGTCAAGACAATGGAATCACCGAGAGACCTGCAGCTTCCGGATGAAATAACCCAGTACGCTCCCCTTGAAGGCAGCATGGAAAATACTGCTGACGTACTGCTTCTTGTCAGACCGGATTACACCATTTATGACGAACTGAGAAAGAACCATGACTTCAACATCTTTGCGGACATGCGCCTGGCCGGAGTCGGAATGATAGGCGTTGTTCACGCAACCAGGCCGATAGACGCCATTCAGAGAATCGCTTCAAGAGTTGAGCTTGGAGTAATCCCTTCAATTGTCGATACAAGCATTTACATTGAAGACGGTGAAATCAAAAGCGTTTATGAAACAAAAATGACCGTCAAGGTTCCAAGCGGAATGAAGGAGGCCGACCTTGCAAGACCGGTCATTGAAGTTCGTGACTTTGAAACAGGAGAGCTTAAAAACGAAATCTACACATACGGAGAGCAGACAATCGTGATGGATTTGGATTTAGTCAATAACCCATCAAGCCAAAATGAGAAATCATCCGTTGACAGCATTGCCGAAAAAGAGATTTTAAGGCGAATCAAGAGGTTCCTGCCCAAAAAGGCCGATGTGGAAGTTGAAATCGTATCGCCGGATAGGGCAAACATCTACATTCCCGACGAGCTGGTTCCCCAAATAATCGGCAAGAACGGCAAGAGAATAGCCGAAATCGAAGAGAAGATTGGAATATCCCTAGGCGTGGAAGTCATTGAAAAGAATTATTCCAATAATGAGGCCTTTGAATTCGACATTATACACACCAGAAAGCAGCTGATTCTGGATTTGGGCCGTGAAAACGGAAGGGCCAACTTTGACGTTTTGATTGACGGCGAATACCTGCTTACAGCAACAACGTCCAAGAAAGGCGAAATAAAGATTAAAAACGGCATTGAACTGTCAGATGAGATACTGGACGCCATCGAAATGGGACTTAAGATAACAGCAGTTAGAAAGTGATTAAAATGAAAATAGGAGCATCAACATTAGCAACTTTTAACAATAGTTTAGACAGCAGTTTGGAATTTATAGAAGGTTTGGGCATCAAATATGCCGAATTGTTACATCAGTATCCTACAGAGGAGTTTGACCTGGACATTTTAAACAGCTATGATTTGAAATACACCATTCACGCTCCATTTATGGACGTCAATATTGCAGCTTTAGGCTCCAAAAGCAGGGCCTGCTCCATTTCACAGATTAAATCTTCAGTTGATTTGGCAAATGAAATCGATGCAAGCACCGTCGTTGTCCATCCGGGACTCATTCCGTTTCTTGCAAAGGAAATGCCTGAAGAAATCTACAAGGTAGCCGACGCATCCATTGAAGAAATAGGAAAATACAGCAAGGATTTGGGGGTAAACACCACCATCGAGAACATGCCTGCATTCGAAAGCATGATTTATCAGGACATGTCCAGATTAAACGAAACTCTTTTGAAATTCGAAATGTCAATGACTTTGGATATCGGCCATGCCAACCACTCAGGAATATCTCCAGATGAAATGTATTTTGACTGTATTAAACACATACATGCGCATGATAATTTTGGTGATGATGACTCACACTTGCCATTAGGTGAAGGCAGTATTGAATTAAAACGCATCATTGATATTTTTGAAGATAAAAAATATGATGGCATCTACATGATAGAAGTAAATAATAAGGATTCCATTAAAAAAAGTTTGGAATTTCTTAAAAGCAATTTCTGATTTTTAAAAATAAAAAAAAGTTAAGAGGTATTGTTTTACCTCTTAAGGTTCAATTATAATTTTGTTTGAAATACTGGTACCATTGAAGCTTGAAGTAATAATATACTCATCAACAGCAGCTCCTAATTTAATGTTAAGAGCAGCATAACCGTCGCTATTGGTAGTTCTTTCATAGAAGACACCGTGAATATTGAAGGTTACGTTTTGACCAGGATATGGATTACCTTGACCGTCAAGCAGCAATGCCCTGAACTGATCGGAAGTACCGTATTTTTTAACCAGATCCTGAGCGAATAAGATCGGTTTTACTGTAATGTTGTTTGACACTCTGCATTCGTTGTATTCGGCAGTAATGATGTAGTCGCCAGGCTGCAAGTTAATGTTAAGTTTAGCTTGACCTGATTCATTGGTTTGGCGAGTGTAGAATACACCGTTAATGTTGAATGTTACATTTACGCCAGCGCCAACAGGGTTACCGTCATCACCTATGATAGTTACAACATATTGTGAATCGTTTTTGTAGTATTTCACTAAATCCTTATTGTCAGTGATTGAAGCAAGAACAGTAATGTTATTTGCTGCCATTTCGCCGTTTACAGGATTGATTGCAGTAATGATGTATTCGCCTTGAGGCAAGTTGATGTTCAATTTGGCTTTTCCTTCAGTACCGTTAACGTAACGTTTGTACATTACACCGTTGATGTTGAATGTTACTTCAGTGCCCTCTGCCAATGGGTTTCCTTGAGCGTCAAGGAAAGTGGCGTAGTATTGAGTTGCGTTTCTGAAGACTTTAACAACATCCTCACCGAAAACTGTTGAGATGATTGTAACGTTGTTTTCAACGCTTGCGTCAGAGTATGGATCTACGCCGATGAATGAAGCAGAAGCCGTGTAGTTTCCACTGTTCAGGTTAAGGGCTATTGAAGCAGTACCGTTTTCATCAGTGGTTCTTGTGTATGAAGCGCCGTTGATTACTAAGGTAAGATTCATGTTAGCCAATGGCTTGCCGTTCTGGTCTGTCAATATGACAACGTACCTGGTACCGTTCTTGTAATACATTACAATGTCTTGAGCATGAATGACAGCTCTTGTCATTGCAGGAGTGTTGTTTGAAACTATAGTGTCTGCAGGGTCGTAATCCACGGCAGCGTCACCGGTGTATTCTTTTGCAAACAATGTGTTGTCGGTTACGGAGCCTGTTCCTTTGGCGTCAACTGCAAATTCACCGTTGGTTTTAACGTCGTTGTTGGTTACGGTTGCGTTTCCGCTTACAATGTGGATACCGGTAGTTTCAATGCCCATTGAGTCGTAACCTGCAGGAGTTCCTTCATCTGATGCGTTGTCAGTGATTGTGTTGTTGTTGATAGTAATATTAGCAACTTTTGAAGCGATTCCGGTTGTGAAGTTACCGTTTGAAGAGATTGTGTTGTTTTCAACCAATGCTTCGCTTGCGCTTAATGACATACCGAATGAAGTGATACCGTCGGTTTCAATGTTGTTGTTTGTAATGTTTGCTTTTACGTCACCAGCCCAGTTAGCGGTGTAGATACCATAAACGGAGTCGCCTTTAACAAGAATTTCATTGTCATTGATTATACCGCTTGATTTGCCGTCAACTTCTATACCACATGCATAGGCTTCGTTATAACCGGCAGTGAGTTCGTTTCCATCGATTATGAAGTCTTCACCGGAAAGTACAATAGCGTATCCGTATGGAGCTTCAAAGACAGCGATTTCGTTGGTGATTACTGATGCGTTGTCACCTTTAACGGATACTGCGTAAATGGTATCGTAATTAGAGATTTTATCAGTGGACCTGATGCCGATTATGTTGTTATGCAGAACAGCGTTGTCACAGCCGTCTATTTCGACACCTGTTGAATATACTTGTCCTGTGGTCCAGTTAATGGAACGTGCAGGTAAGGTAGCATATATTTCATTTGATGAAATAGCTAGATTATCTGATTCAAAAGCGTAAATTACTGAATTTGAGTAAGTTCCATTGATATCTGCATCGAAATAGATTTTGTTGTTAATGATTAATGCATTTTCGGAATTGTCGACGGCGATTACGACATTATTTCCATCAGCACATCCAGTTACGTAGAATTCGCTGTTTGATATAGTGACATCATCTGCTTTATCGATTGCAATTACATTGAATAGAATATCTGATTCGAATGTGAATCCGTCAACACTTACGTTGTCAGCTGTGATATCAATTGTAATGTCTTTTAATGTAGCGTTATCGCTTAATAAAGCGATTGGTCTGTCAATGGTAATTACATCCACTAAATCTGAGAATTCTCCGATGAATGTTAAGTTGTCCGCTTGGATTTGTTCTCTGATTTTTCCTTCTTTATCGAAGTAGACGTAGAATGTATCGTTTGTTAATGTGTAGTCTAATTCCATTGCAGGAGTGTTGTTTGCAACGAGAACACCTGAGCCCTGTTTGTAGTCAACTGCAAAGTCTCCTTTTAAAAATGGAGTGAGCAGTATATTGTCTGTTACGGCACCGGTTGCGTCCATATCGACTGCGTATGTGCTGTTGACTTCAAGATGATTATATTTAACCAATGCATCACCACTTACAATATGAACACCAATAGTTTCGGGACCCATTGAGTCATATCCTGCAGGAGTGCCTTTATCTGATCCAAGAGCAAAGACTGTGTTGTTTGTAATGAATATCATGTCGAATTTTGAGGCGATACCTGTTGTGAAGTTACCATACATATAAATTTTGTTATTATCAACTGTTGCTTCGCTACCGCTTAGAGACATTGCGAATGCTGTAATACCTGTTGCCAAGATTGTGTTGTTTGTAATGTTTGCTTTTACGTCACCTGCCCAGTTAGCGGTGTAGATGCCGTATATTGAATCTCCTTCAACACGGATTAAATTGTTTTCAATGATACCGTTTGAGTTACTTTCAACATCAATACCACATGCGTATGATTCGTTTCGACCAGCACTAAATTCATTATTGTCGATGACGAAGTCTTTACCAGTGATGACAAGAGCATATCCGTATGGAGCGCCTTCAACACTAATATTGTTGTCAATGATATTTACATTATCACCGGAAACAGATACTGCATAAATAGTGTCATAAACATCGATTTTATCATTGGAATTGACAATGACTGTGTTGTTTTGTAAAACTGCATCGTCACATCCATTCAATAATACACCTGTTGAATATACTGTTCCAGTAGCCCAGTCAACTGAACGGGAAGGCATATAAGCATCGATAAAGTTGTTGGAAATAATCAAACCGTTTGAATTTTTAGCATCAATAGCACGGTTTTTAAAAGTGCCATTGGTTTCAACATTGAAATAGATTCTGTTGTTGAGGATTGAAACATCATCAGATTCATAAATTTCAATGGCAACATTTTCCTTATCATCAAAGCCGTTTACGTAGAATTCATTGTTGACGATTGTAGCATTATCTGCAAAAGTGGCTATTCCGCCATACTCATCAGTGAAAGTGAATCCGTCAACAGTGACATTTTCAATTCCAATAATGATACTCATGTTGCGTAAAGTAGCATTGTCACTTAATAAGTTAACCGGTCTGACAATAATAATTTCTTCTAATAAATCGGAGAATTCACCAATGAATGTTAAATCACCGGTTATATTATCCCTTAAATAACCGTCTTCATTGAAGAACAGGAAGAAAGTGTCATTGGTTAAATTATATTCATTTTCAGTATTAGGAATGTTGTTTTCAACTAATGATTCGTCCATAGTATCTTCGACACTGTCATCACCTAGCAATTCGCTTGAAACAAGGTAGTTATAGGTTATTTCACTGTCAGAAGCTGAATTGATTATGGAGTAGATACCGGTTGAAGTGATTACATTGTTATGGATTTGGCTTTCAGACATGGTTAAAATACCCGCGGTTTGTGCAGGAACCATGTCTCGAACATCTTCACTGTCGTTTTTCAAACCGTTTACGGTAATTTCATTGTTTGTAATTACTGCAACATCATCCATCATCATTGAAACAATACCTGCTGTGTAATTACCGTTTGCAACAATCACGTTTGAGTCAATTGTTCCTTCAGATCCATAAATGTTCATTGCATATACAGCATGGGAATCGGCTTCAATATAATTGTTGGTATAATCTACAGTTGGTGAGTCACCAGCCCAATTCCATTCGGAATAGATTCCATAAACAACAAATGGAGATGAAACAAAAATCTTATTATTCTCTACAATACCTGTAGAATTGGATGCAATATCTATGCCGTTAGCATAGTTTTCATCGGAAGCCATGTCAATGACGTTATCGGCAACAGTGAAGTTTTCTCCCCTGAGTACTACACCGTAAATGTATGAGTGACCAAGTCCGTTTAGGATATTGTTTTCAATTAATGCATCATCACAATCAAAAACATTTACAACATAAATAGTGTCAACTAAAGCAGTAGCATTATTATATTCCACTTTTATTTCATTGTCAATTAATTCAAGGCCGTCACATCCTGAGAAGAAAAGACCTTGTGATGTGAGAACAGGATAATAATCCATTCCCTTAGTTTTCCAATCAACAGGACAGGACACTAAACTGCCGTTAATTACATTGTCATGAACTTTAATTTCTGAATAAATTGCATAAATTATTGCATTTTGATAAGTTCCGTTTGTTTTACCGGCATATGTAATTACATTATCACATATTTCAGAATCAGAACCTATATATAAAGCGCAAGAACCATCCAAACCGTTATTTTGAGAAACACCAGTGTCTTCAACATTAATTGTGTTGTTGCAGATTAAGGTATTGTCACCTAATGCATAAATACCACTAACAGTTGCATTAATGTCGTTTGAAGTAATTGTAGCATTACCTGCATCAATATAGATAGCTCTTGAATAAATACCGAAGGAATCGTAGCCTAAAGGAGTTCCATTATTTGATCCGGAAGAGGCTATTTTATTGTTGTTAATAGTTATTTCATCGACTTTTGAAGCGATAGCTGTGGTAAAGACACCAGATGCTAGAATATCATTGCCTTCAACTAAAATTTTACTGCCGCTTAAGGATAGGGCGAATACGGAATTGCCTATTGAGTACATGTCATTGTTAGTAATGTTTGCTTTTACGTCACCATTCCAATTTGCAGTATAGATTCCGTAAGAAGAATCAGCTATGGTAATAATTGCGTTATCATTGATTACTCCATTTGATACACCGTCGACTTCAATACCACATGCATAGGATAGATTTCCAACGGCAACAATAAAATTGTCCTCGATAAGGAAGTCTTCACCAGATATGACAACAGCATATCCGTATGGAGCATCACGAACAGATATTGTGTTTTTACGGACAATAGCATTGTCTCCATTGATATTTAAGGCATAAATTGTATCATAAGTGCTGATGTAACCGTTGGATTTAACACTAATTAAATTATCATCGATAAGTGCATCATCACAATCATATAAGCGCACTGCATCTGAATAAACAGTACCTGTTCCCCAATCGATGGAACGGGCAGGCATGTTAGCAGAAATGTTATTGTTTGCAAGTGTTAACCCATCGGAATCCATGGCATCAACAACAATATTTTGATAAGTGCCACTAGTTTCAACATTGAAAAGGATTGTGTTATTCTCGATTGAAACATTGTTAGACCCTTCAATTAAAATGACGCGATTTTGCGAATCATCATAACCATCAATGTCAAATTCGCTGTTTGAAATGTTAACGTTGTCTGCCCCGTGAATATAGATTCCAGAATTGGCTCCAATAAAAGTGAATCCGTCAACACTAACATTATCAGAGATAATATAAACAATCATGTTATTTAAAGTAGCGTTATCGCTTAATAAATAAATTGGCCTGTCAATTTGGATTACATCTACCAGATTAGAGAATTCTCCAATGAATGTTAATGATTCCGGAGTTATATCATCATATAAATAGCCGAATTTATCAAAGAATATGTAGAAGGTATCATTGGTTAAATTATAGTTTGTTGCATTGGCTATCGGGATATTGTTTTCAACAAGAGTCATGTCAGTTGCATTGACACTGTCATCACCCACCAATTCACTTGCAACCAAGTTATTATATGTTACAGATCCATTGCCTTCGGCATGAACCGCATAATCACCTGTTGTAGTGACAATATTGTGAGATACGGTAGCATTTCCTCTTGCAATATGAATACCAGTGGTTTCAATGCCCATTGAGTCATATCCTAAAGGAATACCTACGTTTGATCCCTTAACATTAATTTTATTGTCCAAAATATCAATTTGATCGACAGCTGAAGCTATACCTGTGGTGTAATTACCTATGGCAATAATTATGTTGTCTTCGACTGTAGCTTCACTACCGCTTAAGGACATTCCAAATATGGTGTTACCCTCAATTAAAATCGCATTGTCTTCAATACTAGCCACTACATCACCAGCCCAATCAGCAGTGTAGATACCATAAGCTGAGTCTCCGGACATAACAATAAAATTGCCTGTAATTTCAGCTTCTGAGTTACTTTCAATGTTAATACCGCATGCATAAGGCTGAAGATCGATAACATAAATATCATTAGCTTCAATATTCAAATCTTCACCGGACATGACAAGAGCGTATCCGTATTGAGCATTTACCAGAGTAATGTTATTTTCAGCAACTTCCACATCACTAGCGCGTATTTCTACCACATACAAGGTAGCGTAAGATCCGATTTGATTATTTGATGTGACATCAATAACGTTTCCGTAGAATGTTACATCTTCGCAGTCATTTATGTGTACGGCTTCGGAATAAACTGTACCTGTAGCCCAGTCCATAGGGCGTGAAGGCATAAAGGCGGTTATTTCGTTAGAAAGAATGAGTAAATGATCACTGCCTTCAGCGCAAATAACATGGTTAGTATAAGGATTATAAGTAGTTATAACAGAGTAATCAATCGTATTATTGGCGATTAAAACATTTGATGAATTGGATATGCGGACAACATAATTATTGTCATCATCTGCACCGGCAACCGTGAAGTTAGAGTTAATAACTGAAACGTCATCAGCACCATTAACTGTGATAATTTCATATATTCCGTCAGCAATGAAATTGAATCCGTCAATGACAACGCCGTCGGAACTGATTACAAAACTCATATCATTCAAGGTAGCGTTATCGCCTATTAAAGTGATTGGTCTGTCAATTTCATTCCATGATGTTTTTTCAGAGAATTCTCCGATGAATGTTAACGTTTCAGGATTGATGCCGTCCCTCAATACTCCGCGTTCAGTAAAGAACAGGAAGAAAGTGTCATTGGTTACGTTATAATTATCAGCATCTTCAACAGGAATGTTGTTTTCAACGATAGCATCTTCGGATCTGTCATCAACACTGTCATCACCCATCAATTCGCTTGAAACAAGGTAGTTGCCGGTTATTTCACTGTCATAACCAGTGTGGACAATTGTGTAGTTACCTGCTGAAGTGACTACATTGTTTGTAATTTCACATTCATGCATTGCTATAATACCTACGGTCTGTGCAGGAACGCTGTCCTCAGTTTTTACTGTATCGTTTTTCAAACCTTTTACGGTAATTTCATTGTTTTTGATTACTGCAACATCATCAATCATCATTGAAACTATACCTGCAGTGTAATTACCGGTGGCCATTATTTCATTTCCTTCAATTGTTCCTTCATTTCCATAAATATACATGGCGTATACCACATGGGAATCGGCTTCAACATAATTATTAAGATAATCTACTGTTGGTGAATCTTCAGCACCCATTTCACCATAAATTCCATAAACAACAAATGGAGATGAAACAAAAATCCCATTATTCTCTACAATACCGGTAGAATCGGATGCAATGTCTATTCCATTTGCATAATTTTCATCAGAAATCATATTAATACCATTATTGGAAACTGTGAAATCCTGTCCCCTGATTACTAAACCATAAATGTATGAGTGACCAGATCCGAGAATAAAATTACCTTCAATCACTGCATCATCACATTCATATAATTCAACCGTATAAATGCTGTCATAATCACCAGTGTAGTTGGAATATTCCACATCAATCCCATTATATGACAATTCCAATCCTTCACAATCATTGAAATTGATTACCTCAGAAATGGCATGAGGCACAAAATTATATGAAGCCGGAGGGGTTTCAACCCAATCAATTGGAGCGGAAACAAGTTTTGCATCAATTTTGTTTTCGCTAATAACTACATCACTTGATTGTGAAACGGCAATTGCAAATGTTTTTGAAGTTCCATCGCTTTTTCCATCATATGTAATTACATTAGCCTGAACGTTTAAATTATCAGCGTAATATGCGTAAATTGCATAAAAATCATAGGAATTTTCAAGACCCACAATATCAATTACATTATCATGAATTGTAACGTTTTCAGCTGATTGAACACTGATTGAAGTCTTTTCAATACCGTCGCCAACAATATTCAAATTATAGATTTCTGAATTATCACTTCCGTCAAGCAAATAGAATGATACGTTAGTTAAAACATCACTGGAAGAATTAGAAGTGATTGTTAATTGTTTATCTATTACAAAGTCCTTGTCGCTAACATTTCCAAGTTTGATTGTATCACCGTCAGAAATATTAGAGTTTTCGAGAATTAATCCGCTATTATCGAAATAAGTATCATAATTACTGTCATCGATAACAAATTCCAATGCGGACAATACCTCCTCATCTTGTACAACAGCGACATTATCATCGGCTGCAGCATCGTCCTGTGCGCTTACTGCCCCGATTGACAATATCAGCAATATTAAAAAAATGGATAAATATCGATATTTCATAAATATTTCTCCTATTAGTAACATAATATAGTTAAAACTTACTATACACCAATAATTTTGTACAAAATAACTAATAAAGATTACTAAAAATGAAAAATATTCACTTAAACTTGAGTAATTGGACAAGCATAGTTAAAAAATTAGAGAAGCTTTTTTTCCTTGATTTCCCTTTTGAAATAGAGATATTTGGAATCGATTACCTTTCTGATGTTTTGAGCAGTGATTTTACCTATGCCTTCAACTTCCATAAGTTCGCTTTCAGAGGCATTGATGACATTTGAAACTGAACCGAAGTGTTCTAAAAGATTTTTGGCATTTACCGGTCCGATATTGGGCAGGGATTCTATAATGAATAGCTGCTGTTCCCATAGGCTGACCGGCTTTTTATCTGTTCTTATCTGAATATTGACTTTTTCGCCTGACTGTTCGCGAATCGCAATCCTTTTAATCATTGCAGCGGTATCCTGGGCATCCCTTGTTGGAATAATGCTGATTCCAAAGTCAAGAGCTATTGAAGCTATCGTTCCCCTGATTGCGTTGGGATTGACCATGCCGGAATACAAATCATCCCCTTCAAGAATCAATAAGGGACGCTTGAACTCCTGTGAAAGCTCACGGGCCTGCTTGAATAAACGCTTGTCAATCATTGAATCTACAAAGTCCTTGGCGGTCTTTCTCTCAATGGCAACCTCATCCGAAACCTGATAGTCTCCTACGGCCATTGACTGAATCTTTACATCCATTTCCATTTGTGAGAGATATCGGATTACCTTTGAATTTCCTTCACGGGAATCTGCATAAACTAAAGGCAAGGCTTTCTCCTTAGGCCTTTCACGGACTTTAACTCTCTTTTCATTATCCATTCGTGCAATGGCAGATTCATTCAATTCCCGTAAAACGTCCGGATCAATCAACTGGTTTTTCATATTATGTTCTTTTCTGACTGAAGACCAGTAATAACCTTCATCACGGGTTCCATTTGTAATTAAAACCTTAACACGCCCGGTTCTTTTACGTCCGGTTCTTCCACGGCGCTGAATCATGCGCACTTCAGATGGGACAGGTTCATATAAAACGACAAGATCAACTGCAGGAATGTCAATGCCCTCCTCGGCAACGCTGGTTGAAATCAGAACATCGTATTCACCCATCCTAAAGGCTTTTATGATTTCTTTTTGCTGCTTTTGAGTCAGACCCTTTTCACCGTCTTTTGTGGCTTGGCCAAAGAACTTGGCAGCCTTGATTCCTTCGCTTTCAAGCTTTTCATGAATCATTTCAAGGGTGTCCCGGAATTGGGTAAAAACGATTATCTTAGAAGCTTTTTTATCCTTTTTATCTCCATATCTAGTGGTTTGAAGAGTGGTCTGGCCGTCACCCGTTCCCAGTTCCTTTTTAAGGATTTCGGCTAGAGTCCTGAGTTTAGGATGTTCCCAGCCATTCTTTTCGGCATTATGGGCCAATCTGACAGCACGTGAGAAATTCGGATCGTTCATCAGTGATTTTGATGCCTTTGTCTTTTTCTTGCGCAGTCTTTTGATGTATTTGTTGAAGGGATGAACTCCCTGGGTTTCAACAAGCTCCTGGGCATGCTGAATGTTAATTACAGCGCTTAAAATGGAAATAGCGTGAAAAAGGTCCTTATTTGGATTTGTCGTTCGCGCAATTTCGCCCTGAATGCGTCCACGGGCCTTTAGGATATCCACTTTGGTAACGGATATGGTTTTGATAACGCCCATGTTCTTGAGGGTTTTCAACCTGAGCTTAAGAGCCTTTTCCAGAGAATTATTAATTTTTTCAAGCTCTGAGCTCATCTTGATTCTTACCCAGTCGATTTCAACCGGATTGAAATAGGGCTTTACGTCAGGGTCGCTTTCTGTTTTGACAACAATGTTTTGAATGTAGAGGTTTTCACAAACCTCCTTGATTTTGGACTTGTCAGAGCCCGGTGATGCAGTTAACCCCAGAATCAGATTGAAATTGGATTCCTTGACATATCTTGAAGCCAGATAAACGTAGGAATATGCGCCTACTCCATGGTGGCATTCATCAAAGACTATTAATGAAACACTACTTAAATCATATCTTCCATTCAATAAATCGGACTCGACTGTCTGAGGGGTTGCAGAAATTATTCTGGATTCCTCCCATCTTTTAACCCTTTCATCTGTCTTGACAGAACCTGTAATTGAAGCGCACGGAAGGGTTAAAAATTCCTTGAAGCTGTCTTCATGCTGAATGGCCAAAGGCTTTGACGGAGACAGAATGAGAACTTTAGAATTCTTTACCTTCTGCAGACGGTCGGCCGCTACCAGAATGGCTACAATGGTTTTACCTAAAGCGGTAGGTGCAACAACCATCGTGTTGCCTTTCTTTAAAACATCCCCGGCCAGTACCTGCTGGTAAAGCCTTGATTCGATTGAATTCTCTTTAATCAATGGATGCTTAATATAAGTAGTCATGAATAAATTTTAGTTATCATGCACTTATAAAGTTAATGAGAGAGCGTGTGAGAAGAAATATTTTATTTGTAACTTTGAATAAAAATATAATCAAACAGGAGGATATCTATGAACAGCAATGAAATTGAAAAATACATGATAATAATCACATTCATCTCCTCGTTCTTTTCAGTCTTTGTAATTAACGGAATGGTCATTGGAGTTCCGGAAATCGCCAGAGAATTTGGAATGAACAATTTCACTCAGAACTGGATAATGAACCTGTCATTACTGGTCGTTACAATGCTCACAATTCCCGCAGGACAAATTACGGGCAAATACGGCTTTAAAAAGTCAATAATGGTTGGAAATTCCATATTCCTGATTTCACTCTTTGCCTCCGCCCTTGCGTTTTCCACCGAAAGCTTCTTGTTTTTCAGGGTGATACAGGGCATCGGAATAGCTATCGTCAACGTGTCAGAAATGGCAATACTTAACCTGGCAATAGCTAAGGAAAACAGAGGAAGGGCTTTAGGAATCATCGTAATGGGCGTTTATCTGGGAACTTCAGCCTCGCCGGTAATCTGCGGATTTTTAGTCCAGAACTTCGGATGGAGATCAATATTTTTCATTTCAATACCATTCATACTGGCGTGCATCATCATGATGAAGACAAAAATAACCTCCGAATGGAAAACCAACGAAAGGGACAGGCTCGACATTGCCGGCTCCATCATGTACATGATCGGCATCTGCCTATTCATTTACGGATTTACAAGTCTTATTACATCAATCGGCAAAATATCAATCATTATCGGATTAATCATACTGATAATCTATTTCAGATACGAGCTCAAGCAGGAGTCCCCTGTGTTTGACGTCAAGCTGTTCAGGACAAAAAGCTTCACCGCATACAACGTTGCGGGACTGTGCGGATTCTTTGCGGCGATGGTAATCTCCACAATATTCAACTACTATTTCCAATACGTAAAGGGCTGGAATCCTGAAATGACCGGACTCATATTGATTATAAGCCCAATAATAATGTCATTAACCGCTCCCCATGCAGGAAAGCTTTCAGACAAAATGCATCCCCAAAAGATTGCCGTTATCGGAATGTGCATAACGGTATTCGCCATGATTATCATGACATTAATGGACGCAAATACTCCGCTTTATATCGTCATGCTGGCAATGGCGCTGCAGGCATTCGGTATGGGGCTATTCTCCTCACCGAACATGAATGCAATAATGAGCTGCGTAAACGAAAAGGATGCCGCTTTCGCATCAGCCGGACAGCTTGCAGTTAGATCCATCGGACAGACAATGAGCCTGGGACTTTTAACGCTTATTTTTTCATACGTCATGGGAAACCTGGCCATATCCTCACAGTATTCCCCAATGATTGTTCAGGCTTCACAGATTGTCTGCGGAATGTGCGGCGTGGCATGCGTTATAGCTGTGATAGCTTCAGTGATAGGAATCCGGGCAGACAATGTCTTAAAAAGGTAATAAAAGAAGTTATATAATTTTTGAAGCTATAATAACATCCTTAAGAGTATACGGCGGAACCTCGATTTTATAGTCTAGAACCTTAATCAGAGCTTCCATTCCTTTCCTTCCGCTGGACAATGACAGATAGGTGCTTTTAGGGATGACAATATATCCTCCGGTAATGACCTTTGAAAATATGTTCCGGAAAATCAGAGCCTTTTCAACGTCCCCCTTGCCGATGAGGCTTTTATTCATATTGATAATGATAAACTCGAAACGTCCTTTAATGTCATCAAGCCGGTCGGGACTGACCTGCAGTATCTGAACGTCATCGATGAACTGGTCGGTTACGAAAAGCCCGATGCCGTACTTTTCTGCATGTTTAAATAACGGCATGATTTTCTTCAGGTAAACTTCATCATCCTCCAGAGTGATTTCTGATGATTCGTAGCTTAAAATCAGCGAAAACGCATTTCTTTCAACTGCCCTCAGGAAATTAAGATTCTTTTCGATTTGGGCCTTGTCCTCATGAACAAGAAATATAGTTCCTCCGCTCGTATTCAAATCTTCCGTCTGCTTGAAAAAGGTTTCCTTAAAGAAATTATCAGACAGCGAGGAATCGAAATATGATTTCATGCGGTTGCTTATGTCAGCTAGAGGTGATGAATGAGCCATCATGTCTTTTGGAACGATAAAGAACTTCAGGCTGCCGTATGAATAAAGCTCATAGTTTTTCTTTAAGTTTTCATGAAAATGAGCCGGCCTTAGATATGAATCAAGAATGCTGTCCGTTTCATGCTGGCCTGAAATCCTGTCCAAAAATTCTGCAGGCATGTTTCCGCCGCACGGACGGCAGTTAACTTCAATCAAAACCGGACCCTTTTCGTCAATCATATATTCTCCGTGAACAGGCCCGTACTGAATTCCCAAAGCGTCGGCCACGTCATATGCATATTCAACCATTTCGGCCTCGCCCAAGTTCAGCTCGTTTACCGTGTTGCAGGAATCATAAACGATAGCACCTTTGGAGGTCTTTACCTTATGGTACTTCCAAATCAAGGTTACGCGGTGAACACCCTTGTGGGAAACTGTATTGATGATGTATTCCTCGCCGTTGATGCGCTCCTGAATCAAAATCTCGTCGATTTCGTCCCCGTAGTAATTGACGTTGTTAAAGAGTTCTCCGATTGATTTGATGAGTTCATCCCTGTTCATGCATATGCGGACGCTTGCTGAGCCTGCGCTGTAAATCGGCTTTACGACAACTTCGCTTAAATCTTCGCCATCATAGAAATCAAGCGCCTCATCCAAAGAACTAACCACCTTTCCTTTAATTGAACGCAGCCCTTTCTCAGCGATTCTATTTTGCATTTCATGCTTAAGCGTTATCGCATCGAGATTTTCAATCGGGTTGCACAAAAGACCCAGTTCATGGGAGAGCCTGTTTGCCAGAATAACTCCCCTTTCATTTCCAGGAAGAATAAGAAGCGGATTATACTTTTTGACTTCCTCAAGGGTATCTTCAAAAGTGTCCTTTTCATAGATTATATCAAATTCGTAGTCGATTCTTTCATACTCTTCATAAACGAGTTTAGCATGTTCCTTTCCCCCATCTGTGTCTGAAACGTTCAGTTCCAGTACGATAGGATTGTATCCTCGATTGATAATGTCCTCAACGAAATTAATTCCCGTAGATATGCACTCAACAATTATGATGTTCCTCATCTTCTCACCTTATATAATATATGAAGTTAATCGTTAATAAAATAGACATCAAGTGAGCGAATCATTGGAAATGTTTACCAATGATTTGAAATAATGGCAGATAATGAAAAAGTGGATTAGAATTATATGGCATCAACACATGACTTGAATTTGGTTGCAGCTTCCCCAATAGCTACAATCAATTTAGAATCAGTATTTAAGGCTTTAGTTAATCCTTCCTTAACCTCATCGTAGCTTGCGCCTAAAGTCCCATTCTTAACAAAGTCATCGACGGAGTCAAAGATAATCTTTTCAGATAATGAAGGTTCTTCCAAAAGCTTTTCCTGAGCTATCCTCTGGGAAGCCGCAGAAGCCGGAACAACATATCTTGAAAATTCAAGGGCCTTTTCAAAAATGGCCAAATCACCGTCATAGCCTGACTCTGAGGATACGGTAATGACTGTCGTAAAGTCACCATACAATTTTTTGAACTGGTCTAAAACCGTCTGAACGCCTGCAGGGTTATGTGCATAGTCAACATAGATTTCCCTGCCGTTGATTTCAGCGACTTTCTCCATTCTGCCCTCAACGCCAGTGAAGCTTTTAACTGACTCCAGAATCTTATCAAAAGGTAGTTTCATGAATTCGTGAGCCGCAATTATAACTCCGGTTACATTATAAACATTGTGAAGTCCGTCTATTGACATTTCAACCTCCAGTTTCTCATTCGGAGTGTGCAGGTCAAATTTGCGATTAGCCAAATCGACATTTGTTGCAATATAGTCAACCTGCGGTGTTGTCAGCCCGCAGTTCTTACAGAAGTAATATCCTGAACCTGAAATTATCTCCTTGACACTGATTTCACTTCCGCAGACGCATTCCTTTGGATTAACCTTTTCAAATGTCCAGTCAACGCCGAAGGTTATTATCTCGCCGTTAAATTCCAGTTCCTTTAAAAGCCCAATTATTGTCGGATCCTGGCCATTAACTATTATTTTCTTGCCTTTTAACCCTTCAATGAATTCAGCCTTTACGTGCGCATAGTCCATGAAGCTTCCCAAATCACCTATATGGTCTGGAGTGATGTTGGTTATAAGCCCTGATTCGATACAGGAATTGACTACTGTCCTTTTAACGGTTCCGGGAACTCCAAAGGTCCCCACTTCAAGAATCGCCACATCCCCATTCAACCGGGACTGCAGTATCGGAATGTATTCGGCATTTCCCTGCATCTTTTCCAGATTGTGCTCACACGGCCTTATTGCGTTGTCATAGGCAATCTTTTTAAGAAGGGTAGTACATGTGGTCTTGCCGTTGGTTCCGGTTATTCCGAATACAGGCTTATCGGGCCTGAAATCATTGATGACGTCATCCAATTCATAAACGTTATTGATTTTTTTAAAAACAGCTGAATCCTTAGATAAGCTTGCGGGAGGAACGACATAATCCGCTTTTTTAAAAAATTCGTCCGGGGTTTCACCGTAATAAAGCTCAATGTCATAGCCGTCAAGCGAATGGGCGAATCTGCACTCATCCTCAGAGGACAAGTCAGTCCCCATTACCTCATATCCCCTTTCTTTAAGTATTCTTGCAATCAAGTTGCCGTTTGCGCCGCAAACTCCGATTACTCCGAACCTTTCAGTCATACTTCTTACTTCCCGCATCAAGCCCTTTCATGATTTTTTCAACTGTCGTGAGCCTGTCATATGCAATTAAAGGCCCCATGTGCAGGATGATGTCGCCCGGAATCGAATACTTAAACGTTTCAGCCGCAGCGGTCTCTATATCGGGCACCGCCACCTTGTTGATTTTAGGGTTTGTTATTGCATCAAGCAGTTCATTGGCGGCTTCCATTTCAACTTCCTGCGTTACTTCATTGAATCCGCTTGCTATAACCGTCTTTATATCGTAATTGCTTACCAGTTCGCCGACTTCGGCCTTGTCACGAACGGATAATGTGTCAAAGTGATCAAGGAAAAGAACCACGCTTTCATCCTTAAAGTAATCCAGAGTTATTTTCATCCCATCATAAAGGAATGCTGAGTCCAGAATCACCTTTCTTCCATTGTAGTCTCCCACATCCTCCATATGGGCAGGAAGACCTTTAAACACCGTCAAAGCGTCGATAATATCTGATTCCTTTACGCCGTATGTCAGCGCAACAGCACTTGCTGCAACGGAATTTTCAAAAAAGTAGCTCATCATGTAGAAGGGAGTAGTGAAAGACCCATCTTTATATTCAATCGTTAAGGATTCATCACCAATGGTACCTTTAAAATCAACTTCTTCGTCTAAAGCATAATATAATGCATCGTTTCTTTGAGGATTAATGAGGTCAAAACATGAGTGATTTGCGATGAATGTTTCGGACATCTTTTCAAGAATCAGTTTTCTCTTCTGGTACAGTTCCAGAGATCCCCCGAACTCGGAGAGATGGTCTTCAGCGATGTTTGTTATAAGACCTATTTTAATATCAAGGCTGTTTAAAAGGCCGATTGTACCGTGGGGAAGTTCAAAAACAGCTATGTCACAGTCATCTGCCTTTCCCTTAACTATCCCATCAATGATGGCTTCGGAAACAAGATTATTTACCAGTGATGAGCATGACCAGACCTTATATCCCGCCTGCTTGAATAGGCTGGTTGTAATGAAGGTGGTTGTAGTCTTTCCCATCGTTCCAGTAATTCCGATAATATCAACGGGAATCAGGTCATTTACGATTTTGGAGAATTCCTCATTAGTTAATATCTTAACATCAGAGTCTTTGATTAATTTGGCTATTGGGGCTGAATCTGGCAACGTTGGAGGAGCATAAACTGCTTCAATTCCGTTTAAATCAGGATTTTTATTGCCCAAATCCAGAATAACGCCCTCTTTTTCCATTTCAATTAAGCTTCTTTGAAATTCTATCTTGAACTCTGAAATTTCCTTTAAATCAGTGACAATGACATCATGGCCTAAATGATTAAGTAATCTTGCAACGGGCCTACTGGCATTTCCTGCACCAACAATTAAATAATTCATGAAAAACAATCCTTAAAATTTATCTCAATATTGTATTTATTCGTTATTTGATTTAAAGGTTATATTACACATTTGATTAAGTAAAAATATTATTGTAAAGAAGAATTATTTTTAAGCAGGTTTTTTAAGATAACGTCTTTAATTTTTGAAATAATGATATTTTATCTTACAAATAATTAATAAGCATGATTATAAAGTGTTCTCATTAATCTAAAAAAATAAGTGAAAATAAAATACAAAAAATACTCTATTTTCCATTTAATGCAGCAGTTAACCTAGCAACTTCAGCTTTAAGCTCAGCATTCTTAGTCTTAAGCTCTAAATTCTTATCCTTAAGCTCTGAATTCTTAGTCTTAAGCTCTAAATTCTTATCCTTACGTACTGAATATTTAGCGTTAGCTCTGGCCAACTTTTCTTCAGTCCATTCTATGCGCTCCATGAAACTTTTTGCAGTTGCATCAAATTCATCTTTACTTTCTTGTGAAGTTACTCCATTAACCATATTGTCAACCCAATTATTCTACATACTTATCCACAATGGGCGAAAAAACAATGCCACATATTCCAAATTTAATTTTACAATATGAACATGAAAATAGAATAGAAAAACTACTCTATTTTCCATTTAATGCAGCAGTTAACCTAGCAACTTCAGCTTTAAGCTCAGCATTCTCAACCTTAAGTCCGGAATTCTCAACCCCAAGCTCTGAATTCTTTGCCTTAAGTCCGGAATTCTCAACCCCAAGCTCTGAATTCTTAGTCTTAAGTCCAGAATTCTCAACCCCAAGTTCATGAACCATAGCATTAGACCGAGCCAGCTCTTCTTCAGTCCATTCTATGCGCTCCATGAAACTTTTTGCAGTTGCATCAAATTCATCTATAGCTTCTTTAGAAGTTATTCCATTAACCATGTCCATTAACCTCCTATATTCTGTTTCGTCATCAAAAAATGCATCAATCAAAACGGAAAAAACTGAATATAGACATTTTTCCATCTTTCGATCTAAATCATCATGAATAGCAAGATAGAGATTTACTACTTTTTCAGTTATTTCACATGCACATTCTCTGGGAGCGTAAAGCAGAATTACTCCAAGATTCAATGCATCTTCAGTTGTTAGATGTTGATTGTTTTCAATTAGCTTACTTAACCTTGTTAATCTTCGACGATTATCTTTTTCGCCAAGGTCAAGGAAATACAGTATTGTAACATCTGATGGTGATCTTCTAAGAATAGTTTTGGATTTCCTAGAACTTAAATGTGATGCAACAATTATTAGTGTAGGCAAATTTTCATCAGAAACTAACTGAATATCATAATCACCCATTTTTTCTAATTTTTCTTGATCAACAGGAGTTGATTGATGTTCCAGACATGCTGCAACCCTTTCAGTTAATATTTCACCATCAGGATCAAGGATAAATGCCGAATCCATGAAACCAGTAATACCATTATTTAAAAGAACTTTTCTATTACTAAATCTTACAAAATGCCCCGGAACACCTATTGTTTTAATATACTCAGCAGGATATTCATTGAACATAAAAGTATGCGCCGCATCAAATTGCATATAATATTCTCGTTTTCTTCCTACCATAATATCACCTTAATATTCAAGTATTTTTGCAAAAATACAACTTTATACAAGTTATTTTGTTTTATATAAAACAATAGATTTATTTTAGATAAAATAACCCAAATTTAAAATTTGAATCAATCTAAAAACCGTTTTAAAACAGGATAATATATCATTTTGTCTCGCAAATTATAAAGATATTTTGCAAGTGCACAACTGTGATTTTTTACATCCTTTATATATAAAAATAAAATTAAGGCTAAAACAGGTTAATTTTTCATGAAAAAAACATGAAAGCATTGAATATTGATAAAAAAAAAGTAAAATTCATCTCCCGCTAAAAAGCAGGAGATTTTAACATCTATCTTTTAAATCTTCTTGTAACACCAAGTGTAATCAAGATTAACAACAGCACAAGAATTGGATTACCGGTTGGGTAATCAGCTAATGAAATACCTTTTTCTGAAACAGACGCATTGTCCGGATGAGTATTGTTGGTCTCATTAGTGGTTCCATTGCCTCCAGGTACCGGTTCGTAGCGATATACCAAGATATCGGTTATTGTATCATTTGCTTCGTATTTCTTATCACCGGAGTATGATGCGTCCACATCCCAGTCACCTTTGACTAATCCAGGAACCTTGAATACTGCCTTACCGTTTTCAACTTCTTCAGTGTATTTTTTACCGTCAACGACAATTGTTATTGTTCCGGTTGCGTCTTCAGGAACTTTTACAATAACTGTAGCTGATTCGCCTTCCTCGATTTCATCTCCTGCAGCATTGATAGGAGTTTTGAGTTTGGTTACAGTGAATTTGACTGTTGTTGTACTTGGGAAGTATTTGTGGTCTCCTTCATAGGTTACAATAGCTGTGTATTCTCCGCTTGGAAGTTCAGGAATCAATATGCCTGCAATACCGTTTTCAGTAATGTTTCCATAGTATCCAACACCGTTAATGTCAACCAGTACTTTTCCGGTTGCGTCTTCCGGAAGCACTTTGGCGTCAATTATCTCATCGGTTCCGACATAGATGTCATGAGCCTTTGCGGTTATTGTTGTAGGAAGCTTGTTTACTTCAAACTGCCCGGTTGTGTAGTTGTCTCTGTATCTTTCATCACCTGAGTATTTAACTGCAACGGTTTTGTTACCGAATTCCAATCCTTCAACTTCAAATACTGCTTTTCCGTCTTTAACCGGTTTGGTATATTCCTTACCGTCAATTTCAATTGTAATTGTACCGGTTGCGTCTTTAGGAACAGTGACCTTGACGACTTCAACGTCTCCGACATGGATGTTTTCGGTTTCGACGTCTATTGGACAGTAGAGTTTTGGAATGTTGACTGTAGCGTTTTCAACTGAAGGGTCATGAGTATCGTCACCGGAGTAGATTACGGTAATGTTGTGCTCTCCAGGAGTTACGTTGGTTAAATCAACTATTGCAGTACCGTTTATTACAGGTGCAGTATAGGTTTGATTTTCAACGACTATTGTAATGTTACCGCTTGCGTTTCCAGGGACTTTTACGACAACAGTTCCGTTTCCTAAATCGATTATGTCAAGATCGCTGCTGTCACGTACCTTGAATGTTGTCGTGTTGTCTGCGGTTGTGTATTTGTGATCTCCATTGTATCTTACGCTTACGACATATTCGCCGACAGGCAATCCTTCAATTACCAATTCACCGTTTCCGCCGCTTACGGCTACGATGTATTTTTCGCCTTCCTTGTAGTATGCGCCTAATGTGCCTTCATTCAAGTCAAAGACGTATTCCTGACCATCAATTACGACAGTTACATTTCCGGTAGCGTCTGAAGGAACGATTAATTTAATCACTTCGTTTTCGCCGACGATAATGTCATGTGCAATTGGAATTACGAACGGTTTGACCTTATTGACGTCAAATACTGTTTTGTTTGTGCTTGATAAGTATTTGTCGTCACCGATATAGGTTAAATTGACGTCGTATATTCCGCTTGGTATGTAAGGCACGTCAACGAATCCTTCGCCGCCGGTTACATTTACGTAGTATTGTGATACTCCGTCGATGTCAACCAGTACCTGTCCTGTTGCATCGGTTGGGACTTTGACTTTAATCGTTACGATTTCGCCTACAATGACGCTTTCGACTTCAGCGCTTACGGCTGAATTGCGTTTGTATACAGTGAAGTTTCCGGTTGTGAAGTTAGCTACGTAGCTTTCATCACCGCCGTATGTGACTGCAACCGTTTTTACACCGTAAGTAAGGTTTTCAACATTGAATCTTGCAACTCCGTTTTCGATTGGAGCGAAGTACTCTTTACCATTGATTTCGATTCTGATTTCGCCGCTAGCACCGGCAGGAACCGTTACGTTGATTCTTGCAATGTCACCGACATAAATGTCTTCAACGTAAACCTTGATTGGAGTTGTGAGTCTTGGAATCGTTACTGTTCCGTTAACTGTTGAGTTGGAGTAGATTTCGTCTCCGCCGTAGATTACGGTAATGTTGTGCTCGCCAGGAGTTACGTTTGTCAATTCAATAACAGCTGTTCCGTTGACTACAGTACCGTTGAAGGTCTGGTTTCCGATTTTTATCGTGATGTTGCCTGTAGCGTTTCCAGGAACGACGACTGTGACAGTGCCGTTTCCGTTGTCAATTACCTTGATGTCATCTGCGCTCAGTTTCTTGACAATGAATGCTGTTGAGTTTTCGCTTTCCTCATATCTTCTGTCACCAGGATATTTGACTTCAACCGTGTAGTTTCCGACTTTCAAGCCAGTGACAACAAGGACGCCTTTGCCTTCAGAAACTGAAACATTGTAGTCTTTACCACCAACAGTGACCGTTACGTTTCCGGTAGCGTCAGAAGGAACAGTAATCTGAATTACTTCTTTTTCACCGAAAGTAATGTTTTCAGCAGTAACTGAAACAGTTGAAGGGACTTTAGATACTTTAAAGCTTGCAGTATCGTTAGCAGCCACGTATTTATCATCACCAAGGTATCTTGCGGTTACGTCGTATTCTCCGCCGTCTAGACCGGTGATATTCAAGTGGCCGATTCCACCAGTAATGTTAACTGCATAGTCAACGCCGCCAACATTAACGACAACAGGTCTTGTTACGTCAGCTGGAGCGGTTACGTTAATTAATGAAACGTCTCCGACAATGATGTCAGATGCAGTGACCGTAATGACCGGAGTGTACTTCAATACCGTGAAATTGCCTGACGTGTGATTTCCGGTGTAGTTGTTGTCTCCGACATAAGAGACATAAACCGTTTTTCCGCCGGCAGTCAGGTTTTCAACAGCAAATCTTGCAACTCCGTTTTCGATTGGAGCGAAGTACTCTTTAGCGTCAATTTCAATTCTGATTCTGCCGATAGCACCATCAGGAACCGTTACGTTGATTCTTGCAATGTCGCCGACATAAATGTCTCCAACATAAACCTTGATTGGAGTAATGAGTTTTGGAATCGTTACTGTTGCATTGACTGTTGCGTTACTGTGGTTTTCATCGCCGGAGTAGATCACGGTGATATTGTGTTCGCCAGGAGTTACATTAGTCAGCTCGATTGTAACCGTGCCGTTTACCAGGGTTCCATTGAACGTTTTATTTTCAACTTCAATGGTAATATTGCCTGTTGAGTTTCCAGGAACAATAACAGTAACCGTTCCGTTTCCGTTGTCGATTACAATGACCTCATCGGTTGTTAACTTCTTGACCGTGAATGCAGTTGCGTTATTGCTTTCCTCATATTTTCTGTCACCGAGATATTTGACTTCAACAGTGTAGTTATCGACTTTAAGGCCAGAAACAACAAGGATACCTTTGCCTTCACTGACGGATACATTATAGTCTTTGCCGTCCACAGTGACCGTTACGTTTCCGGTAGCGTCAGCAGGAACTGTTATTTGAATTACTTCTTTTTCACCGAAAGTAATGTTTTCAGCAGTAACTGAAACAGTTGAAGGGATTTTGGATACTTTAAATCTTGCAGTATCGTTGGCAGTAAGGTATTTATCGTCACCAAGGTATTTTGCGGTTACCACATATTCGCCGCCGCCCAGATAGTAGACAGACAAGTGTCCGATTCCGTTAGTTATGTTTACTGCATAATCAACGCCGGCAACGTTAACGACAACAGGCCTTGTAACGTCAATTGGAGCCGTTACATTAATTAATGCGACATCACCAACGATTATGTCTCCTGCATCGACAGTAACTGTCAGTTTATGCTTGAATACCGTGAAGTTTGCGGTTGTGAAGTTGCGTGTGAAGTTGCGATCTCCTGCGTAGGATACGGCAACCGTCTTGATGCCTGCAGTGAGGTTTTCAACCCTAAATCTTGCAACTCCGCCATCAATATCTGAATAATAGTCTTTACCGTCGATTTCAATTCTGATTTTTCCGGTAGCGTTTACAGGAACAGTCACATTAATCTTAGCAATGTCTCCGACATAAATGTTTTCAACATAGACCTTAATCGGAGTAAGAATTAGAGGAATCGTTACGGTCGTATTGACGATTTCACTTTCATGGGTGTCATCACCGGAATAGATTACGGTAATGTTGTGAACACCAGGAGTTACGTTAGTCAGCTCGATTGTAACTGTGCCGTTGACAACAGTTCCGTTGAATGTCTTATTTTCAACTATAACAGTTACGTTACCAGTTGCGTTTCCAGGAATGATGATTGTAACAGTTCCGTTACCGTTATCAATTACTTCCATGCCTCCGGACATTTTGTTTACGCTGAATTTAGTGGTATTGCTGCTTTCATCGTATCTTCTGTCACCGAGATATTTGACTTCAACTGTGTAGTTTCCGACTTTCAATCCAGGAACAACAAGAATTCCTTTGCCTTCGCCAACAGTTACGTTATAATCTTTGCCTCCTAAAGTTACAGTTACATTTCCAGTAGCATCATCTAAAACACTGATTTCAATGATTGCCTTTTCGCCGACAGTAATGTTATCCGCATGTGCAGATACTGTTGAAGGCAATTTGTACACTACACAGCTGGTTTTATTAGATGCATCCAGATATTTGTCATCACCATAATATTTGGCCGTTACGTTGTAGTTACCTCCGCCCAAGTCATGGACTTCCAGCTGACCGATACCATTGGTAATGTTTACTGAATAATCAACGCCGCCGATACTGACGATTACAGGTCTTGTTACATCAGCAGGAGCGGTTACGTTAATTATTTCAAGCTCTCCAACCGTAATGTTAATAGCACTAACCGTGATTACAGGAAGATACTTGAATACCGTGAAGTTGGCTGAAGTGGAATTGCTTGAGTAATTGCCGTCAGTCTTGTATGATACATAAACCGTTTTAACACCGGCAGTCAGGTTTGCGATATTGAACCTTGCAACTCCTCCGATAATGTCTTCATAGTACTCCTTACCGTTAATTTCAATTCTGATCTTGCCTGTAGCGTTTGCAGGAACAGTCACATTAATCTTAGCAATGTCTCCGACATAAATGTCAGTTACGTTAACGCTGATTGGAGTGAAGAACCTTGGAACCGTTACGGTCGCATTAATGATATCACTCGTGTGGTTGTCATCACCGGAATAGATTACGGTAATGTTATGAACACCAGGAGTTACGTTCGTTAAATTAATGGTAACAGTACCGTTAACAACAGTTCCGTTGAATGTCTTATTTTCAACCTTAACAGTCACATTGCCTGTTGCATTGCCAGGAATAACAATAGTAACAGTTCCGTTACCATTATCAATAACTTCCATTTGAGTATTGATTTTATTTACGCTGAATTTAGTAGCATTATTGCTTTCTTCATATTTCCTGTCACCAAGGTATTTGACATCAACTGTGTAGTTTCCGACTTTCAAGCCAGGAACTATAAGAGTTCCTCTACCGCCAGCAACAGGTACGTTATAATCCTTATGGTCTAAAGTTACTGTTACGTTTCCGGTAGCGTCAGCGAGAACATAGATTTCAATGATTGCCTTTTCGCCGACAGTAATGTTATCCGCATGTGCAGATACTGTTGAAGGCAATTTGGATACTGTAAAGCTGGTTGTATTGTTTGCAGCCAGATATTTGTCATCACCTAAGTATTTGACAGTTGCGTTGTATTTTCCGCCGCCCAAGTCAGAGATATTCAAGTGACCGATACCATTGGTAACGTTTACTGAATAATCAACACCGCCGATACTGACGATTACAGGTCTTGTTACATCAGCAGGAGCAGTTACGTTAATGTATTCGACTTCTCCAACGGTAATGTCTGATGCATTAATCGTGATTACCGGAAGATACTTGAATACCATGAATTTGGCTGAAGTGGAATTGCTTGAGTAATTGACGTCAGTTCTGTATGATGCATAAACCGTTTTTACACCGGCAGTCAGGTTTGCGATATTGAACCTTGCAATGCCACCAATAATGTCTTCATAGTACTCCTTACCGTCAATTTCAATTCTGATTTTACCGGTAGCATTAACAGGAACAGTCACATTAATCTTAGCAATGTCTCCAACATAAATGTCAGTAACGTTAACGCTGATTGGAGTGAAGAACCTTGGAACCGTTACGGTCGCATTAATGATCTCGCTTGTGTGGTTTTCATCACCGGAATAGATTACGGTAATATTGTGAACACCAGGAGTTACATTAGTCAAGTTAATCGTAACAGTACCGTTAACAACAGTTCCATTGAAGGTCTTATTTTCAACAACAACAGTCACGTTACCGGTTGCGTTACCAGGAATAACAATAGTAACAGTTCCGTTACCGTTATCAATGACTTCCATATCAGTTTTAATTTTATTTACGCTGAATTTAGTAGCATTACTGCTATCCTCATATTTCCTGTCACCGAGATACTTGACATCAACAGTGTAATTTCCGACTTTCAAGCCAGGAACAACAAGAATTCCTTTACCGCCGCCAACAGATACATTATAATCCTTATGGTCTAAAGTTACAGTTACGTTGCCTGTAGCATCAGCAGGAACGATTATTTCAATGATTGCCTTTTCACCCACAGTAATGTTATCCGCATGTGCAGATACTGTTGAAGGCACTTTGGATACAGTAAAGCTAGTATCATTGCTTCCAGTTAAGTATTTGTCATCACCGAGGTATTTGACAGTTACGTTGTATTTGCCGCTATCTAAACCGGAGACATTCAATTGACCGATACCATTAGTTACGTTTACTGAATAGTCAACATTATTAACATTAACGACAAGAGGTTTTGTAACGTCAACTGGAGCGGTTACGTTAATTACCGCAATATCTCCAACATTAATATCTGTCGTATCAACAGTAACAACAGGAATGTGTTTTTTAACTGTGAAATTGCCTGAAGTGGAATTGCTTGAGTAATTACCGTCAGTCCTGTATGAGACATAAACAGTTTTTACACCTGCAGTGAGGTTTTCAACAGCAAATCTTGCAATTCCTGTTTCAATTGGATAGAAGTACTCCTTACCATCAATCTCAATTCTAATCTTGCCAGTAGCATTAACAGGAACAGTCACATTGATTAAAGCAACATCACCTACATAAATATCGGCCACATAAACTTTAATAGGAGTGAAGAACCTTGGAACCGTTACGGTCGCATTAATGATTTCGCTTGTGTGGTTTTCATCACCGGAATAGATTACGGTAATATTGTGAACACCAGGAGTTACATTAGTCAAGAGTCGACAGCCGTTGACCACAGTTCCGTTGAACGTCTTATTTTCAACAACAACAGTCACGTTACCGGTTGCGTTACCAGGAATAACAATAGTAACAGTTCCGTTACCGTTATCAATGACTTCCATATCAGTTTTAATTTTATTTACGCTGAATTTAGTAGCATTACTGCTATCCTCATATTTCCTGTCACCGAGATACTTGACATCAACAGTGTAATTTCCGACTTTCAAGCCAGGAACAACAAGAATTCCTTTACCGCCGCCAACAGATACGTTATAATCCTTATGGTCCAAAGTAACTGTCACGTTGCCTGTAGCATCAGCAGGAACGATTATTTCAATGATTGCCTTTTCACCGACAGTAATGTTATCCGCATGTGCAGATACTGTTGAAGGCACTTTGGATACTTTCAATGTTGTTGAGTTGACGCTTGACAGGTACTGTTCATCACCGAGGTAGGTTGCATTAATGTTATAGATTCCTGAGTCAAGACCAGGAACTGACAGAGAACCTTTGCCGCCGGTTAAGTTTACTGTATAGTTCGTTCCATTTACGCTGACAATAACATAGCCAGTAGCGTTTTGAGGAACCGTTACGTTAATTATTGCAACATCATCAACATGAATTTCTGTTGTGTTAACAATTAATGTAGATGGACGTTTGTAAACCGTGAAGTTATTTGTAGTAGCATTGAAGAGGTACTTGTAGTTGCCGCCATAGATTGAAGTAACCGTCTTGTTTCCGTAAGTCAAGTTAGCTACCTTAAATGTTGCGTTACCGTTAATTACTTTGCCGGAGTATGTTTTTCCATCTATTTCAATAGTTACGTTATTCTTAATGTCATCAGGAACACTTACAACGATTGTTTCGATGTCTCCAACATAAATGTCAGTGACATTGATTATCATCGGAGTATCCCATTTGAATACATGATAATTGGTAGTTACTGTCTTGTTGGCGTATTTGCCGTCCATGAATGTTGCGTTAACTACGTATTTACCATATATTGATTTAGTTACGTTTAATTTTGCAACGCCATTATCGACAGGCACATTAGCAATGAATGAACCGTTGATATAGATTGCCACTTCGCCCACAGCATCGCAAGGAACATTTACAATGATTGTAGTATTTAAATCAACCTTAGTGTCTTCAGCAGTGACGTTCATTACATAGCATGAGTATCTGAATATGTTTACCGCATTGTCTTTGTGGGTATGAGCATCCGTGAAGTTTCTGTCACCAGGATAATCTGCATAAACCGTGTAATTGCCTGAATTCAATTGATCAATGACAAATGTTGCAACACCGTTTTCGATTTTACTTGAGTATTGCTTATTGTTAACTGTAATCGTTACGTTTCCGGTAGTTCCAGGAGTAATGTGAACAACTACGGTTGCATTTCTAATTGAATTTGTCTCTACTGAATCAATTGTGATAACAGGAGCAATCTTTTTAACTTTAAATGCTTTGCTGGTTTGATTTACGTTGTACTTGTAGTTTCCAGAGTAGTTTGCATAAACCGTGTATGTATCGACAGCCAGATTATCAACAAGCAAGTTGACTTTGCCGTTCATTATCGGCAATGTGGCCTCTTTAACAACACCGCTTCCGTTAACGACCTTGACCGTTATCAGGCCTGTAGCATCATTGTCAACGCTTACCGTAATATTGGCTATTTCCTTGTAGAAGATGTCTTCTACTTCAATATTGATTGGAGTGTTGTTTTTGGATACAGTGAATGTATCGCTGGCTTCGGCCGTTGTGTAGTTGTCAAGAGCGTCTCCATAATATTTAATGTGTACGCTGTAGGTTCCGTTAGCCAAGTTATAAACCGGAATGTCTGCCATGCCGTTTTCAAAGTTAGCTACGTAGATTCCGTTTTTGGAGAAGTTACCGGTTATGATTACGAATCCTGTTGCGTTTGCAGGAATCTTCACATGAATCGTTTCGACTTGTCCGACTTTGATGTCTTCGCCTTCAACGCTTACAGGAGGTACTCTCTGTTTGACAACAAATGAAGCGTCGGATCTGTTTCCTACATGGTTTTTGTCTCCGTCATAGAATGCCCAGACATCCTTATAACCTACGCTTAATCCAGGGATTACGAATCTAGCAACACCGTTATATAACTTTTCACTGTAAGTTACTCCGTTAACAGTGATTGTAATGTTTCCAGGAGCGTCTTTAATAACCTTTCCTTGTAAGTCTTTTACAGTCACGTTGAGATATTCACTATCCCATACGTAAATGTCATGGACTCTGACATCCAAAGTAGTATTCAGTGGAATTACACGGAATACTCCGCTGGTGCTGTTAGGATTATAAATATTATTACCATTGTAAGTTACTTCAACAGGATAGGTACCTACATCCAAACCTTCTAGAATCCAGGAAGCTTTTCCTCTGTCAATAGCTCCATATTGTTCAACGTCAAGCACAATAGTTTTTTCAGTACCATTAACTTTAATGGTTACATTACCTGTTGCATTTACAAATACCCTTAACTCTTCAAGATTTCCGTAAATGATATCGTAAACATTTAAAACGATAGTTCTGTTTAATTTATATACTTCATAAGTGGAAATGTTCCATCCAGGTTCATAATATTTATTTCCGCTGAAGGTTGCGTTGACCGTGTAGATTCCAGGCAGTAAATCGTTCCTGGTATCATATTCTGCAACTCCTCTAGCGAGACTATCATCACCTATTACAGTACCGTTTAGCCTAAATGTCACAGATCCTGTAGTGTTTACATGGGCTATAATATGTTCCTTTTCACCATAGTAGATGTTATAGGTATCAACATAGATAGGGATTTTTGCCCTTTTAACGGTAAGTTTTCCGGAAGTTGTATTTCCATTATATTTCCTGTCACCCAGATAGATTACCTCCATGGTGTAATTTCCAGGATCCAGACCGCTTATGTCAACCGTTGCTTTACCGCCGACTATTGTAACATTTTCATATACCTTTAAAGTACCATTGATCTTGATTGTCACATTACCCGTCGCATCCGTTACATTGAAGGTTATATTGGCCTTTTCGGATTCGCCATAGATTTTGACTACATCCGTGATATTCAGGGTAATGTTATGTTTTGAAACTCTGAATTGAGTCGTGTTAATTACACTGTTCCAGTAACCGTCACCGGAGTAATTACCCCAAACGTCATATATGCCGTCATGAGCGAATGCAGGAAGGGTTATGTTTCTTTCACCTGCAGTTAAATTAATGTAATACGGTTCGCCGTTTACTTTAAGATAGACAAATCCAGTAGCGTTTTTAGGAAGTTCAATCCAAATAAATTCGGTTTGGTCTACCAGAATGTCCTGAGCATGTATTACAAAGTATGGAGTGTATTTTTTAACCAAGAAACTGGATGTGTTACGTACAAGCTTAAAGTGCTCGTCACCGTTATAGATTCCAATGACGTTATGGCGTCCGACAGGGAATGTATTATCCCTAATCTGTATGGTTCCGTTGACAAGAGGCAAGTCTCCGAAATATACGCTGTCAATATATACTGATACGTTACCCGTTACTTTTTTGGTTGGGTCAACGGTAATGTTGATTATTTCCATCTGGCCAACCCAGATGTCTTCAGTATCGATAACGATTGTAGGATCTGTTCCTCTTGCTCTAAATGAAGATGAATTATCATGTTCAATGTAATAATCATCACCATAATAATGCACCATAACTGAATAATAGCCAGTTGGACATTTAGGAACAGTAACCTGTGCAATAGAACGATTTGTATTTTCAACAGGAGTTAGTGTAACATTTACTTCATATGTTAATCCATTATCTCCGATAACCTTTACTGTAAGATTGCGCGTAGGCGCTCTAGTCTCAGATTTATTTTGAGGGTACACCGTAAGATTAATGATTTCGTCATCAAGACATTCGATGTCTGCAGTTTCAATATCTATAAATACCATTTGAATATTATGATTTATACCAAGATAAGTGTAATAATCATCTGCAGGATGTTCCATTTTCATTTTGACTGAGTCATCCAATCCACTTTGTTCTAATGAAACTTTACCATAATCATCTGTTATTAAAGTACCATCATAAACAAGACCGTTTAGGTCATACATGACTATTTTAACAATCTGACCTTTTTCATAATCGGTTTGATAGAATGTATTTGAATTAGGAGGTACAGTACTGATTTTTACAGGAGTTACACGACTATTACCAGTGTTATTTATAACAGGAGCAGGAGTGCCATCGACACCAAGATAATCTACATTAGTGAAGTAAACTTCACCGCCATTGTTATACATTGCATTAATAATATTGTCGTTTCCTATGAAGTATGCGCTTACACGAACACCGGTTGTAGAAGCACCATTTGTAATATTTTCAACTTTAAAATCTTCAAATCTGTTGGAATCTGCCCTGTTTTCCAAGAATGATGAATCGATGATATCCATTTCCTTCATGGATGAATCGAAATACATTGCAGAACCTGTATGAGCTTTGTTGAATCTGAAAGTTGAATTATCTACTTTAGTACCGTTTACCCAGTAAATAGCTCCACCATTACTTGCAGTATTGTTCAGGAAAGTTGTATCCGTAATGTTACTTGAGGAAGTGTTCCAATAGATAGCTCCTCCTTTACCTGTGTCATAATTAGCTTTGTTGGCGAAGAATGTGGAATTCTCGACAACACCGTTTCTACCGGTTGATGCTGTTTTGTAGTAAATTGCACGATTTCCAGTATTTGCTGTTTCAGTGATGTTTTGCCAGTAGATGGCACCACCTAGTTCAGCATAGTTATCTGTAAATACTGAATTGGAAACATTACCTTTTTCAGCAGTCCAGTAGATAGCACCACCCTTTGTTGCGGTATTTTCACTGAATTCGGAATTGACAACTTTACCGTTATTACCGTGGATTGCAAATGTATCTTTATAATTCCAGGCGTATGCAATGTATTCAACTCCACCTTTCCAATAGACAGCACCACCTTCACTTGCATTATTTCCTCTGAAAGTTGAGTTAGCTATTATTCCGTCAGGACTGGTCCACATGACAGCTCCACCCTGAGTAGCATTGTTTCCAATGAAAGTTGAATTGTTTATTACGCCACCAATACCTAAAGTACCAGTTTTTTTAGAAGGATCAGTACTTTGATAATTCTCACCACCATCCCAGAATATTGCTCCACCGTATTTAGCATTACCGTCAATGAAAGTTGAGTTTATAACTGAAATATAATTGTCTCTAGCGAATATCGCTCCACCTTTACCTTTACAGAATTCATCTAAATCTTTATAATGATCAATAATTGATTGGACCGTGGAATTAATGAAAGTGGTACTTGCAGTAGAATTGATGAAAGTACAATTAATAATTTCATTATATGTAGTTTTTGAATCTTTAATAACAATGGATCCGCCGAAGTATGCTATATTATCGTCGAAAAGACAATTTACAATATGAGAAGACCTCATCTGAATGGAAGCTCCCCCACCAGCATAGTTAGCAGTATTATTAATGAATTTTGAATTAATTAAAGTAAGGTTTGTACTTACTTCAAATGCAGAAGTATCACCACAGTAGAAACCACCACCGTCTTTACCGGCAACGTTATTAATGAAAGTACAGTTTTCCATAGTACTGTTTACAGTACGGTACCAGTCCATACCTCCACCGTGTTTTCCGGCATAATTGCTGTCAAAGATTGTGTCTTTTACTAAACCACCCGGAGTAACATCATTACCAACACTCCAGAATACACCTCCACCTAAAGCAGAATCATATGAGGTAGCACTGTTATTAAAGATAATACATCCGATAATTGAATCTCCGCCGTGACCACCCTGCCAGTAGATAGCTCCACCATTAGAAGAAGCGGTATTTTCACTTAAATTAGTGTATTGTACGGTTGCATTAATACCATTAATATAAATAGCACCACCCCAAGATACACCATGATTTTTTATGAAAACAGTGTTATTTACTGTAGTGTTTGTACCTGAAACGTGCAATGCTCCTCCAGAGCCTCCGGCACTGTTATCAAAGAAGTAACAATCATCTACAGTAGTATTTAAACCTAAATTGGATTGAATGTATACTGCACCACCAGGAGATGAAGCATGGTTCTGTATGAAATTGGATCTGAGAATATCCGTATTTTTACCTGCTATATATATTGCACCACCATATCTACTGGAGTCTGATAATGTGAAGTTAGAATCTGAAACATAGGTTCCATCTCCAACGATATACATAGCTCCACCACCATCAGTAGCATCAGTTCCCTGCGCTTTAGATTTATCAAATGAATCTCCTGAGATATAAGTATTGTGTCCTGCAACGTAAATTCCACCACCATTATTTGTTGAAATGGTATTAGTGAAATTGGAATTCATAATAGATGTTTCACTACCGGTTACATAAACAGCACCACCATCAGTAGCTTTAGATTCATCGAAAGAGGAATCCCTTACTGTAGTGTTTACACCTGCAACAAATACAGCACCACCGTCACCGTTATTATCCGCATGAGTTTTGGACATGATGGAATCGTAGATTAAAGTGTTGGTACCGTTCACATAAATAGCACCACCTTCTCCCTTAATTCCTTGATCGTGTAGCGCATTAACAGAGTCATATGTTTTATTTACTTGAATGCCAAATGCTTCATTATAATCTACCAGATAATTAAATCCGGAGTTATATCCGATTAAATTATTTATATCGCCTTTAAACTCTTCATAATAGTCTTGGAGTTTTACAAGCCTACTATTCACAGCAGCATAAGTCTTATCATTATTCTGTAGATATTTTGCATCATTACTACCTCTTCCTAAATCACCACCTAACTCATTGCAATAATCTACAAATTTAATAATAGCAGTTAAGTTATTTCTAATATCATTTCTAATATGTCCATTAAATTCATTCCAATCCCTACTAGTGTTAATTTCAATTAAATCAGCATAAATATTATTATAATAGCCAATCAATGAATCATAAATTAATGGAGATTCACTTTCCAAATAGGACAATGTAGTATTGATTTCAAGTACATTCGCTAAAACTGCATCAAAGACAGCTTGATTAAATACATTTTTATTATTAAGTATATTATCAACCTTATTGTTTTGATCATCTCTAGCAGATTTTGCATTATTCTTGATTGTAGAAAGATTATCGTTGTAAATTGTAACATTCACAGCGTAGGTTGACACCATATCATTAAGCATATTTCTGATTTCTTGAACATCAACTTTATAATCAGGATTATTTACATTAAAGTTAGTTGACGTGTCAGTTAAACCTGCATGAGATTCATGAATATTGGCGGATATTTTCGCATCATGTCCTTCAACATAAATGGCTCCACCACGCTGTGTAGCATAGCTTGAATCAATTGTAGCATTTTTAATATAAGTATTTGGACCCCAAATATAGATTGCTCCACCATTACCTGCAATAGGGGCTGTATAATCAGTTGCACCACCACTATAACTGGAATCTCCCCAGTAAGAGGCTGTACCTACATTAGTTTCAGTAAAGACCGTGTCAGTTACAGTGGTATTAATACCTTCAATATAAATAGCTCCACCTTCACGGGAATGAGTATTGATAAATTCGGAAGTCGTAACGGTAGCTCTTGAACCTTCAATGTAAATTGCTCCTCCTTTACCCTCATCACTGGTTTTAGTATTCTCGAATCTGGAAGTTTGAACAGTGGTATCTACTCCTTCAATATAAATAGCTCCACCGTAACCGCCATTCATTGCAGTACAGTTGAGGAAAGTGGAATCGTGCACGTTTGTATTGGTACCGTTTACATAAATTGCACCACCGTTACCTTTAATATCAGGAGTTGTTATTGAACTTGCGTTACAGTTTACGAAATCGGCTGAAATTTCTGCATTGGTACCGTTCACATAAATAGCTCCACCGTCATATTTACAGGAACAGTTGCTTATATCTCCACCTTTAATTTTAGCATTAAGACCTTGGATAAAGACTGCTCCACCGTATTCTGCAGTGGAATTGTTGATATCGGAATCCAAAATGGTTGTGTCCGTACCGTTGATGTAGACAGATCCTCCGGTATATGCGGAGTGGTTTTCAAATGTTGAAGTGGAAATGACTGTTCGCTCACCATTTATGTAAATAGCTCCACCGTAATTGTCATCATCAGTATAATTCACCAATACATTGCCGATGAAATTGGAATCGGAAATATGGGCGTCATTACCTTCAATATAAATTGCACCACCGTCAACACTCGTACATCTGTCGAATGTTGCGTTTTGAATGCTTGTCTCTTCACCCAAGATGTAAATACCTCCACCAAGTCCATCTTTTGAGGAAGCGTTACAGTTCGTGAAATTGGAATTCAAGACGACAGTAAAGTCACCGTCGATAAATATTGCACCACCTTCGGTTGTAATGGAAGTACAGTTATCAAAGTTGGAAGCCTCGATACGTGTCTTTTCACCATCCAGAATATAGATAGCTCCACCATAGGAGTATGCATAACAGTCACTCACATTGGAATTGAGGAGAGTTGCCCTACGGCCTTCAACAAATAATACTCCACCGTTATATGCGAAACATTCAGTGAAGTTGGAATCGCTTACAACAGCCATGTTTCCTTCAATTGCAATAGCTCCACCTGAAGCCAATTCGCCGTCTTTTGCATAGGTATTGTTGAATGTTGATTTTTCAATGTTTGCGTAATCCCCTTCAACGTAAATAGCACCACCGGATGCGTTGACTCCGGCACTACAGTTGTTGAATGAAGATACAGTAATGTTTGCATCGTCTCCACCGACGTAAATAGCACCACCGTATCCTGTGTTATTTTTTAAACCTGCAGCTTTAGTGTCAGAGACGTCAACAGAAATCAGTGCGTTTTGACCAGCAATGTAAATTGCACCACCGTCTTCGGTTGCTATACTGTTTGTTATGGTACAGTTGAGGATTTTTGCATCTTCCCCTGTTCTGAATCCACCGATATAAATAGCACCACCGTCTCCTGCCTGAGTTTGGTTGAATGTTGAATCGTGGACATGTGCCAAGTTACCTGCAACGAAAATTGCTCCCCCTTCACCGTCATAAGCGTTGGAGTTTTTAAAGTTTGATTTTTCAATGTTTGCGTTATAACCACCGATATATATGGAACCACCGTCTCCGCCGATAGCAGTATCGTTTAAGAAGTATGACCTGAGAATATTGGTGTTGGCACCTCTGATATAGATTGCTCCACCACAGGAGGTTATGCCTTTACCGCTGGCATTATTGTTAGTAAAGTCAGACATGAATATGTATGCAAAGTCTCCTTCAATATATATTGCACCACCGTATTCTGAATGGGATTGGGTTATATTAGAATTAGTCATGTTTGCATTTTCACCTGCAACATAAATGGTACCACCGTTTTTAGCATAATTGTCCGTAGCTTTTAATCTATCCATTTTTACATCATTTCCCTGAATATAAATTGATCCGCCTTCACGAGCATTGTTGTTTTCAAAGGAACAGTTTAAAAGATAGGTATTGTTACCCAATACATAGATTGCTCCTCCACCATTCACATAATCCTTATGGGTTTCTTCAATGTCCATTGAAACATTACAGTTCGTAAATGTTGTGTCTGTAATGTTAATATAGTTACCCGTGATGAATACGGCTCCACCGGAAATCAATGCATAGGTTTTATTGAAGCTTGATTTGTCAATTGTAATATTTGAACCTGTTAGACAGATTGTACCACCGTTTGAATTACCGGTTGAACTGATAGCCTTGTTATCGTTACATGTGATGTTATACATGAAACCGTTGCTTCCTGTCCAGTAGATTGCACCACCGTCGTCACCTGCAATGTTGTGGGTGAAGTTTGAATTGTATACTGAACCGTTTTGACCTGCAACGTAGAGTGCTCCACCGTCATCTGAACCGTTGTTTGAAGTGAAACTGGACATGTTGATTAAAGCGTTGTTACCTAAAATGTAGACACCACCGGCCTGATATGCAAGACATTCTTCGATTGTGTCATTTATAATTTCAACATCATTACCTGCAACGTAAATAGCTCCACCCTGGGAACCTTTTTCAGCATCTAAATCTTCGAACGGTGCAACACAGTTTTTGAATCTTGAATCCTCGATATCTACACCATTACCGGATATATAAATACCTGCACCGTTACCCAATTCTGTTTTACTTCCTGAAGTACAGTCTTCAACAGTACAGTTAATTACTTCCACGTGGTTACCTACAATGTTCAATCCACCACCGTCGCTTGTAGCGTGAGCTTGGGTAATGTTTGAATCAAGAATCATTGCGTTTTGACCTGAAACGTAAATGGAACCACCGTTTTTCGCATTAGTGGAAGTGGAAGTTATGTTTTCAATCGTTACGTTGTTTCCCTGAATATAAAGGGCTCCGCCTTCACGGCCGTTTGTGTTTTCGAATGTACAGTTTATAATGTTGGATGAGTTACCCAATACGTAAATCGCTCCTCCACCATTCACATAGGTTTTACCGGTATCTGCAATCTCCATTGAAACGTTACAGTTTGCAAATGAAGTGTCTGAAATGGTTACATTGTTACCTGTAGCAAATATTGCTCCACCTGAAATCAATGCATGAGTTTTATTGAAGCTTGATTTGTCAACAGTAACATTTGAACCTGTAATACAGATAGTACCACCGTTTGAAGAACCTGTTGAACTGATAGCTCTGTTGTCGTTACATGTGATATTGTATATTGTACCGTTGCTACCTTCCCAGTAGATTGCTCCTCCGTCGTCACCTGCAAAGTTATTTGTGAATGTGGAATTGGATAACTTACCGTTTTGACCGGTAATGTATAATGCTCCACCATCATCCCTTGCACATGTCGTGAAGAATGTGGACTCTGTAATTGTTACGTTATTACCTGCAACATAAAGTGATCCACCTTTACCTGTATCGTTACCAGAAGCGTTACCTGTAGCATTATTGAATCTGAAATCAGCTGAAATAATCGCATTGTCCCCTGCAATGTATAAAGCTCCACCGTTACCGTCACCGGTACATCCTTCAAGGATATTGGAAGATGAGAACATCATTGAGGAATTAAGAACCTTGGTATCATCACCTTCAATATAGATAACACCCCCGGCGTTGAATTTGCCCTTACGAAATCAGAATTAATAACTGTTGCATTGTCCCCTGCAATGTATAACGCTCCACCACGACCACGGGCGGACTGAGTAACAAGGAACTCAGAATTCTCAACGGTAGCGTTAATACCTTCAATATAGATAGCTCCACCGTCACCACCGTTTTTCGCAATAACAGTAAAGAATGAAGACTTAGTAATGTTCGTATTATTACCTGCTACATAAATTGCACCACCGTTACCAGGATAACCCGGTCCACCAGTACCGTTTGTGAATCTGAAATCAGATGAAATTACTGCATTGTTACCTGCAACGAACAAAGCACCTCCACGACCCATACCGGTAGCGTTCGGAACAATATTGGAAGAGGAGAAGCTCATATCGCAGTCTAAAACGTGAGTATCATCACCCTGAATATAGATAACTCCACCTGAAGTGGAATTGGATCTGGTGAACGTTGAATTTAAAATGTCAGCGCCTTGACCTTCAATGTAAATAGCTCCACCACGACCTGTAGTGGATTGGGTAATATTAAATAGAGAATTCTCTACTGTAGCGTTTAAACCTTCAATATAGATAGCTCCACCGTCACCCTGATCTTTTGCAATACATAATTTGAAAGATGAACCTGTAATGTTGGAATTGTTACCTGCAACGTAAATGGCACCACCATTGGTTGCATTACCGAGTATGAAACTTGTATTGGATATTGTTACGTTATTACCTAAAATATAGATTGTACCACCGTTATGGAGTGCGATACTGCGTATAAATTCCATACCTTCAATTACAGTACCTTCACCACGAATATAAAGTGTTCCTCCATCGTAAGCACTGCAGCTGTCGAAGAGACATTTATAGATTGTCGTGTCGTTACCGTGAACATCAATTGCACCACCGTGAGCACCTGTACCGTTTGCTGAGTTTCTTGTGAAGTTGGAATATGAAATGGTAGTGTTTAAACCGTAGACGTAAATGGCTCCACCATGATAGTTATTGGAAGAACATTTATCAAAGATTGTGTTGTTAATCAAAGCATTGGCTCCGGTAACATAAACTGCTCCACCATAGTCTGAAGCGTTGTTTAAAGTCATGTTTGAATTTAAAATAACTGCATTGTCACCTGCAATATACATTGCACCACCGTCAGAGTAAGCGGAACTGAATTCTATTGTAACATTGTCAATGAATGCATTTGAACCGTTTACATAAAGAACTCCACCATTGTCTGCACTACATTTCATAAAGTCACAGTTTAAAATCTTGGTGTCGTCACCTACCACATCTATGGAACCTCCACGACCGCCAGTAGCATTAGCGGAGTTCAAAGTAAAGTGAGAATCAGAAATGGTTGTGTTTAAACCAACAACATAAAGTGCTCCACCATTTTTGGAATTAACGGAACATCTTGTGAATGAATCATCAATAATCTGGGTATTGTCACCTGCAATGTAAATGGATCCACCATAATTCGTAGCGTTGTTGTAATCGAATGCGGAACCGGAAATTACGGCATTGTCACCTGCAACATATAGGGCACCTGCCCTGTTAAATGCAGTACTGTAAGTGAATGTGGAATTGTCAACGACCGCATTATCTCCCTCAATGTACATAACTCCACCGTCGGTTGCAATACACATTTCAAAGACGGAACCTAAAACTTTAGTTCCTTCACCTTCAATGTAAATGGAACCTCCTTTAGTATCAGTACCGTTAGCGGAGTTTCTGTTGAAGTATGAATCGGAAATAGTCGTGTTTAAACCACTGATATAAATAGCACCACCATCCAAGTTAACTGAAGAACATTTTTGGAATGCACTGCCCTTAATATTTGTATTGTTACCTGCAACATAAAGTGATCCACCATGATTGGTAGCGTTGTTTAAAGTCATGTTTGAGTTTGAAATAATTACGTTATCACCTGCAACGTAAAGTGCCCCGCCATAATTCCAGGCTGAACTGTGTGTGAAAGTGGATTCGTCAATAACCGCATTATCACCGCTGATGTAGAGAACTCCACCTTCTGAAGCTGCACAGAAATCAAAGTTGGAATTTAAAATCTTTGTATCGTTACCTTCAATGTAGATAGCTCCACCCTGTGCATCACTTGCGTTAGCTGAATTGTATGTGAAGTTGGAATTTGAAACTGTAGCGTTGAAACCTGAAATGTAAAGAGCTCCACCATTTTCAACAATAGCTGAACATTTATCGAAAGTAGTACCTTCAATAACGGCATTTTCACCTTCAACATAAACCGCTCCAGCGTAATTTGTAGCATTGTTTAAGGTCATTCTGGAACCGGAAATGGTTGCGTCGTCACCTGCAACGTAAATAGCGCCCCCACCGTTGTAAGCGGAAGTGTGGGTAACGAAAACATCGTCAATAACTGCATCCTTACCTTCCACATTGATGGCTCCACCGTTATAAGCCATACAGTAATCGAAATCACATCTTAAAACTTTCGCTTCATCACCGTGTAAATCAATAGCTCCACCGTGAGCATTGTTGGAAATGTTTACCATATTTCTTGTGAAATTGGAATTGGAAATTGTAGCGTTGAAACCTTTTACAGAAACTGCACCTCCGCCAAATTTACCAGTTGTACTACAGTTTTCAAATCTGCTTTCAGTGATTATAGCATTTTTACCTTCTACGAAGATACATCCGCCGTAATCCTCAGCCATTGAAAATGCAAAGCTGGAATTGGAAATGGTAGCGTCATTACCTTCTACTAAAATCGCACCACCGGAAGATACATTATCATCTTTTGATACGGAGAAACAATGATCGAAGCTGCCTTCAATAAATGATTCGTTACCGTCAATATATATTGCACCACCTGAAGTGGCATTTGTAAAGCTGAATTTAGATGATTTAACACTGGATTTGGAACCACCTAAATAAATCGCTCCACCAATGCCTGTAACACTCATTCTAATGAATGTGGAATCTAAAATATTGGTATTGTTTCCTGCAACGTAAACACCTGCACCGTTGACAGCGTTGGTTTCAACGAAAGAATCATGGGAAATTTCTGTTCCTTCACCAGCAACGTAAATGGCACCACCGTTACCTGCATTTGTATGGGTAAAGTTACTGCATGTAATTACAGTGTCATTTCCTGCAACGTAAATACAACCGCCTAAAGTGGAAGGATTAATAGACTCATGTGTACTTGCACCAATATTAGCAAAGCTGGAGCCGTTAACCAGAGTGCCTGAACCTTCAACATAAATAGCATTTCCGTCCTTGGCTGAACCGTATCTGAAAGTGGAATCCAAAATGTTTGCATTGTCTCCTTCTACATAGATAGTTCCACCGTTTTCTGAAGCTGAGAATGTTTCAAAGTCAGCGTCCATAATTTTAGCGTTTTCACCGGAAATGAATATTGCTCCACCGTAACCTTTAGAGCCCGGACCGTTTCTAACGGCAATTGTGGTATGGGTTGTAATGTTATTGACCGTATTGTCATCACCTTCAATGAATATTGCTCCACCGTTACCGCCAATGGCTCCAACAGTATTGAAAGTGGAATCCTTAATCTCGTTTTCATTACCTTCGATGTAAATTGCACCACCGGCTGATGAAACTAAAGGAAGACCCTTATTGGAAGCGAAACACTTTTCGAAATCAGCTTCAATCAATGAGTTGTTACCTTCAATGAATACTGCACCACCACGGGTAGCATTGGAAAAGCCGATAGTGGAATTGTGGATATGGCCGTTTACACCACCGAGGTAAATGGCTCCACCATCATTTTCAGCAAGGGTCATCATGAATGCAGAATTGTAAATTTCTGTATCGTCACCTGCTACATAAATTGATCCGCCGTCAACAGCGGAACATCTGGTAAAGTAACATTCGTCAAGGGTAACTCCATCTCCTTCAATGTAAATGGAACCACCGCAAGCGTCATCACCGGTTATCTTATTTTCAACGAAGTTTGATTTTGAAACTGTAGCGTTTGAACCGGAAATGAATAATGCTCCACCGTCTTTAGTGTATGCGATACATCTTGTGAAGTTTGAATTGTCGATTGTTGCAAAGTCACCTGCAATGTAGATTGCACCACCATAGTCAGTGGCGTTAGTGTATGACATGTTAAAGTCAGCGATTGTTGCATGGTCTCCCATAACGTAAATTGCACCTCCGTTTGATGCGAAACTGCGGTTACAGGAATATCCGTCAATCAATACGTTGGAACCGTAAATATAAACAACACCACCCTCGTAAGCGGTACACATGTCGAAAGTACAGTTGAGGATTTTGGTATCGTTACCTTGAACATTAATGGAACCACCGCGGGATTCAGCGCCGTCAGCCCTATTCTGAACAAAATTGGACTCGGAAATTACAGCATTTAAACCGGCGACATAAATAGCTCCACCGTCTTTTTCATAAGCGATACATTTTTCTAAATCGGATTCAGTAATTAAAGCATTATTACCTGAAATGTAAATAGCTCCACCATAATCTGTAGCGTTATTGTGTGAAGCATTAATATTTGAAAGGGTAGCGTCATCACCTTCAATATAGAAAGCACCACCTTTCGTTGCGAAACTGTAGATACATGAGAGATTTTCTAAAACAGCATTGGAACCGCTGACATAAACAACACCCCCTTCAAACGCATTACATTTCTCAAAAGTACAATCTAAAATATGAGTGTTATTACCCTGAACATCAATAGATCCACCATGGGCTTCAGCTGTGACATTAACCCTATTCATTGTGAAAATTGATTTTGAAATTGTTGTGTTTAAACCGGCAGCATAAATAGCACCACCATGCTCATTATTAGCACTACATTTATCAAATGAAGAATCATTAACTAAAACATTGTTTCCATAAATATAAATGGCTCCACCATTTGTTGTAGCATTTGAAAGCATAAATTTGGAGTTTGTGAATGTTAAGTTAGAACCGAAAATGAAAATTGATCCACCTACATCACCTGCTAAGTTAGCCCTACAAGTAATGTTAACTACTGTACCACCATTACCCTGCCAGAACAGTGCACCACCATCATCACCAGCAGTATTATTAATCATGGTTGAATTATATAGACGACCGTAGTTACCGTATACATAACCGGCACCACCACCACGGGCAGCATAGTTATTAATCATTGTCAAGTTGTTTACAACACCGTAGTTACCGTATACATAACCGGCACCACCGTCACGACCAGCACGACAGCCGACAATTTCAGAATCAATCACACCAACCTTATTTTCAAGCATTAACTGCTGTAAAACGACAGGATCTAAATCAGTGTTTGAAGAGTTAAGATAAATACCTCCACCATCATATTCAGCGCTTTCATTAAAGAGCGTAGTATTGTGAATATAAGCACCGTAATCCAGATAGATTCCACCACCGTACTCAGCACTATCGTGTGCGAAATTGGAATTCAATACGTTTGTAAACATGTTAGCACAGTAAATCGCACCACCGAAACTACCTTCATTTGATGAGAATGAAGACTCGTCAATTGAAATTATACCTTTAGCGGAACCTGCATCGAGAGAAATACCCCCACCGTTACGGGTTGCCTTATTTTTAACTACAGTAATGTTTTTAATTGTACCGTTAACTCCTTCCCATAACAGTGCACCACCATCATTACCAGCAGTGTTATTAATGAAAGTACTGTTGGATAACTGACCAAAGTTACCGAATACATAACCTGCACCACCATCACGACCTGCATAGTTGTTAACCATGGTCAAGTTGTTTACAATACCATAATCACCGTATACGTAACCGGCACCACCATCACGACCTGCATTACAATTAAGAATTACAGAATCAATCACACCAACCTTATTGTCAAGCATAAGCTGCTGCAAGATAACCGGATCAAGTGCAGTATTTGAAGAGTTTAGATATATACCTCCACCATCAAAAACAGCACTTTCATTGAACATTGTAACATTATGGATATATGCTCCATAATCCAGATAGATACCTCCACCATAAGAAGCATTATCGCTTGCAAAGTATGAATCCGATACGCTGGTAAACATACCCGCACAGTAAACACCACCACCATAAAAAGCTTTATTTAAAATGAATTTGGAGTTGGAAATGGAAATAGTACCCTGTGAGGAAGCAGCATCCAAAGACATACCTCCACCATTATTAGTTGCTGTGTTGTTAATAACCTCAATATTGCTAACAGTACCGTTAACACCTTCCCAGAGCATTGCACCACCATCACGACCGGCAGTGTTATTAATGAAACTACCACCAACCAATATTCCATTGTTACCGACAATATAACCGGCACCACCATCATTGCCCGCACGATTATTATACATCGGAACATTCTTTACAACACAATAATCACCATAAACATAACCGGCACCACCATCATGACCAGCACTACAATTAACAATTAAAGAATCAATCAAACCAACCTTATCATTAGCTAAAAGCTCTTTTAAAACGGCAGGATCCAAAATAGTATTAGAAGAATTAAGAAATATGGCACCACCATCACGGTCCGCACTTTCATTAATCAAAGTAATATTATAAAGATAAGCACCATAATCCAGATAGATACCTCCACCATCAACAGCCGTGTCAAAAGTAAAGTTACAATTCAAAATACTAGTAAACATATTAGCACAATAAATAGCACCACCATATGTAGCATTATTATATGCAAAAGTAGCATTAGCAATAGAAATATTACCCTTTGAAGAAGCAGCATCTAAGGATAAACCTCCACCCATTATCTTTGCCTTATTGTTAATAACATGAATATTATTGATAGTACCATTTACTCCTTCCCATAGCAATGCTCCACCATCATTACCTGCAGTATTATTAATGAAATGACTGTCAAATAGTTGTCCATAATTACCTACAACATAACCAGCACCACCATCATTACCTGCAGTATTGTTAATCATGGTAACATTTTGAACTATACCATAATTACCATATACATAACCAGCACCACCATCATGACCAGCAATACAATTAGTAATGTTAGAATGTCTTACACCACCATTTTGCATAATCCTCTCAATATATTTATTTGACTGTGGAATATTAGTATTACTTGCATAGAAATATATTGCACCACCATCATGAGTAGCATTTTCCATATTGAATGTACAGTAATTAATAGCAGCAACAACATCTAAGTATATACCTGCACCATCATATGCAGTATCACATTCAAATGTAGAATTAAGTACAACAGCAAATATACCACCACAGTATAAAGCACCACCATTACCTTTTGTAGTATTATTTACACCAGCAGTATTATTTGCAAAATTAGTATACATGATTACAACAGCAGCATCATATATAGATGATAATGTAGGAGGATATAAATAAATACCTCCACCATTACGTCCCGCAGTATTATTAAATATATTAGATTGAACTATACCAGTATTTGAACATAACCATACTATACCACCACCATCACGTTTAGCTACGTTACCATTTAATGTTAAATTATTAATAGTTCCATGAGTTGCATTAAAGAAACCTGCACCACCATCACGACCAGCAGTACAGTATGACATTACATTATCAAATAAACCTAATTTAGTAAGTACACTAGAATTTATTGAAGAGGAATTAAGTGTACTATTCAAGTAAATTGCTCCTCCATCACGGCCTGCTTTTTCATGTTCGAATCTATTTTTGCTAATAGATCCACCAGCATCCATGTACATTGATCCACCATCATTGGTAGCGGTATTGTATTTAAAATCAGACGAGGTTATACTTATTAAAGTACCGCCAACATAAATGGCTCCACCATTTGTAGCATTGTTGTTAATGAAAGTTGAGTTAACAATGCTTATAGTGAAGTTTACAGTAGAAGAATTCGAAGAAATATAAATCGCACCCCCGTTTATAGCAGAATTATTAATAAATGTCGTATTATTAATCTCCACATATTCACCGGAAGTCATGCTAATTGCTGAACCATTGATTCCCCGCGCATTTTTAAATACCAGATTTTTCAGTACAACATGCGCATTATTCGTTATTTGGAAAATCGATGAAGAACCAGCACCATCAATAGTGTATCCGTCCCCATCAATCGTTATGTCTTTGTTAATAAGAATAGGGCCGGTATCACCACCTCCCGAGTAGGTATAATTATTACCCAACTTAACGGTTCCGTTCAACGGCGTATTCTGGATTAAATTATCCAGTTGCGTAAATGATTCAGGACTGCTCGCCTGAATATCTTCTTGTGTATTGGCTGCTTGAATAACTGGCGTATCTTCAACAGGTGCAGAAATTGTTGAATCTACAGCATCATCCGCCGCAAAAGCAAGAGATAATGTAGAAATAAACACCATAAACAAGCATAAAATAATAAATAAATGCTTTCTATTCATATTTGTATAACCTCATTTTTTCTATTGTATAATTAATCTATTAATATAAATAGATTAAATACCGAACTTTATTTTAGTAAAAACAAATATATATCTTTTTCTTTTTGAAAATAAAGGTCAAATTAAAACCGTTTCAGAAAAATAATTATTATCTTAAACAATAGTTAAAAATATATATCATTGATAAACAAATTAAGATATTAATATAATAAATAACAATTTTGTTTAGAAAAGATTTTGAATTATTTAGAAAAGAAATAATATACAATATAATTTATAAACAAAATAACTGTTCAAAATGAAAGAACGATTAATAAAGTTCTAAATAATAAAAATAATGATAATAAGTACGATAAAAGTCAAAAAAAGGAATTAATTCAAATGTTAATAAAATGGTAATAAAATATTCATTAAAAGACACAATGAAAAAAAAATTTATCATTAGTAGAATTTTAAAAAATCTATTGTATAATATATTATATAAAAAAAGTTGGAAAAATTCATCATTCAAATCGAATGAGATTTTCCACATCATCATAAACAACGTCAAGTCCGCACATTGAAGGAACGTAATTCGCTGCCTTTGCTGAGTTGACGCCAATGACTTCAAAGCCCATGTCTTCGATTGGAGCTACAACCATACAGGTGTCGCATACAACGTTTCCGCCCGCGGATTCAATCATTTCTGTATAGCCCATCCTGTCGGCAGTTGCCTTAACGGATACTGAAGTGCAAATCCACAACTTATTCTTAATAGTCTTGCCTTTTACGATTTGGGCAACCTTTTTAATCTCTTCAAGTGAAGCGTGAGGACATCCAAGACAGATCAGATCAGGCTCTTTATCGGTTGTGGTCAATTTGGCTCGAGTCTCTAAAATGTCATTATCAGAAACAAATACGTAATCCTCGATTTCCTCAATGTCATTGATATTCCATTCTGGAGTTACGTTTTCCATATGATACAATGCAACGGAACCTGATGAAGCCAGAGCCGCACCCAAGGTCTTTAAATCATTGTTTGAAGGAGTATTTTTAACTTTAAAGTAAGGAACTCCTCCGCCGACTACTTTTCCGACAATATATCCCAATGCGCCCCAGTCAGCACCGGAAAGTTCGCCGTTAACATTAACGATTAAATTTGCCTTACGGTTTTGTTCCAAATGGAATCCGTAAAGAGGAGTTTTTCCAACAATAGCTGCCGCAAGAGCAGCAGGACCGCCTTCACGATTGCTTCGAGCGCCAATGACTGAATTGACGTAAGCCACAGCAGATGATTCTGACCATGAGACGTGGTCCCTAAATCTTGGAACATTGCCCACAAGATAAGGAGTGCATGTACAGGTTTTAGAGATTCCAAGATTTCCATAGGCATCTACAATCTGGTTTTGCTTGATTGAAAAGTCTTCGGGAAATCCAAGGGCTTTCCAGTTGTCCAAATCGGTTCCCGGCGGATTGAGTGAAGCGTTAATTCCTGAGTATTCAAATTCCTCAGAAGCCAAATCCTCAAGGTATTCAAGGCCTGCCTGGCCTATGGTCTTGTATGAAACTCCGGATACCTGGGCTGAGGTAATGTCAACCAGTTTGGAAGCTCCATAAATGTCTCCCAAAGCCACCAGAATATCCATGCTTTTACGGATGGTTTCTCCAAACTCACCGTCACACATCTTTTCTTCTTTTTTAGTTAAAAACATATTAATCATTACTTAATTGATATTCAATCATCTCATCAAACAAATGAAGGAAATTATCCTTGCTTTCATATGGAATCATGGCTCCGGCCGCAATATCGTGGCCTCCTCCAGTTCCTCCGAAGTTGTTTGAGCTGTCACGAAGTGCCTTTCCCAAATCCACTCCATTGGCTACCATATCCCTTGTTGTCCTTCCGGAAATCTTGATGTCCTTGTGAAGTCTTGAAAGGCCAAGCACAGGTTTTGATGAATCCAAAAGTTCAACTGACAATCCTATACTTGCAATGGTACCCATTACGGATTTTAAAAGCTTGTCTTCACTATACAGATATTGGGAAGAATTCAATTGAACCGCACCTTCCCTTTTAATCCATTCAAGACCCTTGACGATTTGGTCACGGTATTTGCGCTGCAGTTCTGTTGCAGTTGACAATGCCTTTTCACGTTCACCTAAAGCAATGCTTAAACCTAAGCCATATTTCTTGTTTTTACCGCAGGCATCCAAAATATAAGCATATTCCTCAAGGTCCCTAAGCATAGGAATCTCTTTTGGAATCAGATAGCAGTCACCGTAAATGTCAGGGTTTATCTTTATTAATTCAGAAGTCAGAACGTCCTTTTCCTCATCAGCCAAATCTGTGAACTTGATTCCATAGGACAAACCTATCTTTTCCAAAAATGCAGTTGATCCTTCAAGGTCTCCGCTTATTCCCGGCAAAGGCGGCGTAAAAGTATATGCAAGTGACTTAAAGAGCGGTTCTGATGCCTTGGAGACGATTTTCAAGTCTTCGTTGACTTCCAGATTAGTCTCTTTAGCATCATCCAAAATAAGTTTATTAACGCCATTGAATCCGTCCTGGCATTGCATATCTCCAAAAGCACCGATAAGTGCAAAATAAGCCAAATGTTTTTTATCCAGATTGCGGACACACAGGTAAGCAGAACCCGCTCCGGACAAATCTTTACTGCCATCAATTTCAAATAGGTGTGGATTGACATGAACCAAATTACTATCTGCTTCAGTTCCGTCAACCTGATGGTGATCAGCAATAATAACATCACTTTTGAATGTGTTTAATTCACTTACAAATGCACTGCCCATATCAGAAAAGATGAATAAATCATGTTGCTCATGTCTGAGCTGATTTATAACATCCTCTTTAAGGCGTGGCACTATAGTTGTGTGAAATTGAACATTTTCTTCCTTTAAAGCATTCGCTATTACAGCTGCTGCTGATATTCCATCAGCGTCGTTATGTGAAATTATACGAATAATTTCATCATTTTCAATATGCTCTTTGAGCATATTACTGGCTTCGCCACCTCTATTTAACAAGGAGTGCTGCTTGTTTTGGATTATATCTCCAACCTTCTGGTAATTCGCCTTCGCTTACGTAGTAAGAACCTAATTTTCTGATTCTTGATTCAATAATAGTTAAACCTCTTTTTGAGTGTAAATCTTTAGGATTTTCTTCCAAGTGGTCTCTGATGTTAACTGCTCTTCTAATTAAGTTCATTAAATCTTCTGGGTATTCACCAGCTTGATCGTTTCTTTTTAAGATTTCAGTGATTCTTTCACCGGTTACGTCTTTTACTTTAGGGATTCCGTATTGGTCCCTTAAGATAATACCGATTTCGGAAGTACTTTTACCTTCTCTGTTAAATTTTAAAATCATTTCTTCAATTTCTTCGTTACTATAAGTTACCCATTCCGGTCTTGCCATATTAATAACCTCTATTAAAATATTAATCTTGAGTAGTATACCACTCTATAAATTTCTTTAATGAATTTTTTCTATGTGAAAATTGGTTTTTCTCATCAGTCGTCAGTTCGCCAAAAGTCTTACACTCACTAGGCACATAAAATATAGGATCAAAAGCAAACCCTAAATCTCCTTTTTCTTCGACTGATATTTCTCCTTCGACCTTGCCTAAAAAAGTCTTGGGCTCAGAATTGGGGGTGCAGTACCCAATAACTGACCTGAATTCGGCATAACGGTCAGAAACATTATTTAACAACTTTAAAACTCCCTGATTTCCCAAGGTATCCTGAACGTAATGAGAATAGGTTCCCGGAAATCCGTTTAAAGCCTTAATGAATAAACCAGCATCTTCAACTATCACAGGTCTATTAAGCTTATGACTGGCATATTTTGCACCAAACATAGCCACTTCCTCAAGAGTTCCCTGAGGTTCCATGTAGCCTAAGTCAATATGCTCAAGTTTTATGTCATAATCTTTGAAAATATTCTCTGCTTCTATAACTTTATGTTTGTTCCCAGTTATAAATGTTATCATAAAAATAGATTTGAATGAAATTTTTTATATATTTATCTAAAAATTAATGAGTATATCTGCCGCGATGTTCTATCTCATCAATCTTTTCAATTATTTTAGAGTCATCATAACCCTTTAAAACTTCATCAAAATAGCTGACAGCTTTTTCATAGTCAATACTTTGCAGAGATTTCTTTAAAACAAGCAAATCAACTGCCTTATCTTCGGATAAGTCTGAGTATCTTCCCAAACCGAAATCAATGAATACCAAATCGTCATCCAAAAGCATTATGTTTGAAGAGGTAATGTCTCCGTGAATAATGTCTGCGCAGTGCAGTTTGGCAATTTCACAACCGACCCCGAATGCCAGATTCTCATCAATGACATCTTTAAGCATTACTCCATTAATGGCTTCCATCAGGATTGATTTTTCAGCCAGATCAACATCATAAAGGATTGGAGTCCTTACTCCTGCCCGTTTGGCATCACTCAATAATTTGGCTTCAAGTTTGCAACGTGATTTTCTGATTTTTGAGTCAATTTCAGGGATTCTGTAGCTTTTAGGTATTCTTGCTTTTAAAACTGCTTCTTTACCCATATATGAGCTTTTTATAATGTTTGATTCTGCTCCCTTTGCAATCAAGTCATCAGGAAGTTTCAAATAGCTTTTTGTATTGTCAATCCACGGAATGTCAACTTCATCCGTTCTGAAGCGCTGTATTATTCCAGTCTCACTTAAATCCATCGGACCGAACTCATTACACATTAACAGGCCTAGCCATGCAATCATGACTCCATTATCCCCGCACAGCTTCATTTCGGGCATGTAGAATTTGGCTCCGTGCTCTTCAGACATTGTCTTAAGCATTTCACGCAGCCTTGAGTTTGCTGAAACCCCTCCGCACAACATCACTTCATCCTTTTGCGTATGTGAGAGTGCACGCTCGGTTACTTCAACAAGCATTGCAAATGCGGTTTCCTGAAGTGAAAAGCATACATCTTCAATGCTTACTCCTTTCTGGTATTTTCGCAAAGCGGCTGATAATAATCCTGAAAATGAAAAGTCCATTCCCTTTACTACATAAGGCAGGTCAACATAATTACCCTTTTTGGCCAGTTTTTCAATTACCGGTCCTCCGGGATGTCCCAAGCCGGTTTCACGGCCAAACTGATCCAGGCAATTTCCTATGGCAATGTCTAAGGTTTCGCCGAAAATCCTGTAGCGTCCGCTTTCATATGCAATGACCTGACTGTTCCCTCCACTTACATATAATGAAACGGGATTAACTGCGCCAGTATCAAGCTTTCCGACTTCAACGTGTCCAATGCAGTGATTAACTCCAATAATCGGCTTTTTTAAAGACAATGCTAAAGACCTTGCCGAGGTTGCAACTATCCTTAATGCAGGTCCCAGTCCAGGACCCTGTGAAAATGAGATTAAATCAATGTCATCGTAACTTATTCCTGCGTTTTCAACTGCTTTTGGTATTAATTTGGGAATCCATTCGCCGTGGTGTTCTGCGGCAATTCTTGGATGAATTCCACCCTCTTCAGGAAATAGCTGGCAGCCTTCCATTGCCAATATGTTGCCGTCACTGTCTACAATGCCTACTCCGGTCTTTTCTGCAGTTCCTTCGATTCCTAGAGATATCACGCTAATCAACAGTTAAATTTTTTCCTTTTTCAATACTTTAATTTCGCTTATTTTTGTATCAGGATACTGTCCGTCTTCATCCTTTTCAACGGCCTTAACCATATCCCATATAGTTAAAAGGGCAACGCTTACGCCTGTTATGGCTTCCATTTCCACTCCGGTTTTTCCTAAAGTGTTAACGCCGCACGTACATGTAATTACATCAGATTCAACGTCAAAATCAATTTCAATGCCCGTTAAATTCAAAGGATGACATAATGGAATGATTGATGAAGTGTTCTTAACGGCCTGAATTCCTGCTATTTGAGCCGTAGTCAATACGTTTCCCTTTTTGATTTCTTCTTCCTGAATCATTTTAATAGTATTTTCGTCCAGAAATATCTGTCCTGAGGCTACTGCTCTTCTCTTCTGATCAGGCTTTGCGCCGACTTCAACCATGTGTACTCCACTGTCCGTTAAATGTGTAAATTCATCTGCCATAATTATCACTACTTTTCACTTACTTCAATTACATCCAATTTTTCACAAATCGCCTTAACGCCCAGTTTTTCAGCGACGTTGGGATTTGACCTTCCTTCATCTCCGGAAATCAGTTCCTTGATGTATAATCCCCCTTCGGTTTTGATTGTCATTTCAAAGGAGGTATCGTCGATTATTTCATAGGATAAATCCAGGACATGCTTGATTCTAACCTTGTCGGCACGCCTGTGTGAAACCCTTATAGGAGTCTGCTGGTGGATTTCGCCCAAATCCTTCAAAGCCACTAATTTATCCTTGTCATAGGCCTCTTCGCATTTCACAAGAGCCCTGTAAACCTTATATGCATCCGGTGAAGATACTTTAATCTCCGCCTTTCTCTTTCTTTCGCAAAACTTCAAACCATGATACTGAGTTTTTCCCTCATTAATTTCATTGATTTCCTTTTCCAATTTTTCCAAATCAATTTTTCTTATTCTAGGTTCCTTTATTTCTAGGACAAATGGTCTTCCGGAACCCAGCATCAGCACGTCAATGTCTTCACGACCGGCACCGTGGAACTTTGCCTCATAACCTTTAGTTGCTTTTAAAACATGTTCAGATATTAATTCCTCAACGGAGCATGGATACTGCTTTCCCGTGAAATTGCATTCCTCACATCCCCTGCCTTTGCATTTGCCGCAGGGCCATTTTGTCTGGGGAATTCCACGAACCAGTTTATTGTATTTTCCTTCAATGAAAATAGGATTAATCTGAACCCTGACCTTGGGGTTTTTAATTAAATTAACGTTAACGATAATGTCCTGCTTTTCGAAATTGACTTCTTTTTTTAAGGTATTTTCCAATTCTTTTCCTATAATCCTATTGATTTCCTTTTTTATTGGCTCAACATCCAAATCCAAATCCTTAATGAATTCTTCATCCCTCTGCTGAACCTCTTTAGGAATTCTGGAGCCGACTACAAAGGAGTCAAATTCCACTTCAAGAAAAACGAGCTTATCATATATTTTTCCAAAGAGCTCATCATCAATCTTGTCAAAGATGTTATCGCAAATTACGCATTCATTAAAGTCCAAATCCAAATCCAATGATTCAGCTCTTGAAACGTTGTCTTCACCGTCAATGCTTTTTGAAAGCATCCTTCCAAGGCAATGCCTGCAGAGTTTGCCGTCTGATTTTTCAATGATTTCATCAACTAACTGCATGTGAATCTATCTCATGAATTGGCCCATCATACGGTTCATTGCACCGCCGCCTAGACGGCCGCCACGTTTTCCAAATCCCTTCATGGTCTTTTTGGTGTTATTATAGTATTTTAAAAGCTCTTTTACTTCGGATTCATCAACACCGGCACCGCGTGCAATCCTCTGGATTCTTGACTGCTTTATGATTTTCGGATTCTGCATCTCCTCCTTGGTCATTGATGACATCATAATCTTATAGGACTCGATTTTGTCTTCTGTCATCTGGGAGGCTTCCTTGGAAATCTTGTTTCCCATTCCAGGAATCATGTTTAAGACCTGCTGCATAGGACCCATCTTGTTCATCATTTCAAACTGGTTTTTCATGTCTTCAAGGGTGAACTTGCCCGTCAGCATGTTGTTCATCGTCTTTTGGGCAATATCCTCATCGATATTCTCTTCAGCCTTTTCAATCAGGCTTTTGATGTCTCCCATACCCAATAATCTTGATATGAACCTTTCAGGGTCGAATACTTCAAAGTCGTCAATCCTCTCACCAGTACCGATGAACTTGATTGGAGCTCCGGTTTCTGCAACGGCGGACAATGCGCCCCCACCTTTTGCTGAACCGTCGAGTTTGGTAATGATAATGGAACCGATATCAGTGGCCTGTGAAAACGCTCTTGCCTGTTCACCTGCCTGCTGACCTATTGTTCCGTCAATTACAAGAATTGCTTCGGTAGGATTGATTATATCGTCCAGCTGATCCATTTCAGCAATCAAATCAGATTCTTCCTTGTGCCTACCTGCAGTATCGAAAATTATTACCTTACGGTTCTTGAACTCATCAAGACCCTTTTTGGCTAAATCTAAAGCGTCCTTGTTTTCCGGATCGCCGTAAAGCGGAACGTCCATCTCTTCGGTTAACTGCCTTAGCTGCTCATAAGCTGCAGGCCTCCATGTGTCCGTACATACGACTGCAGGGTTGAAACCCTTTTTCTGCAGGTATCTGCACAGTTTACCTATGGTAGTTGTCTTACCGCTACCCTGAAGACCTAAAAATAGAATCTTAAAAGGCCTTTCGTTAATGTCCAATGGTACGGCTTCGCTTCCCAACAGATTTACCATTTCCTCATAAATGATTGTTATGACATGCTCCCTTGGAGTGATTCCCTTTGGAGGTTCCTCTTCAAGAGCCCTGTTTTCTATTCTTTTTGATAAATCTAAAACTAAAGCAATATTAACATCAGATTGAATTAATGCACGTTGGATATCTTTAACAACTTCTTTTATTGTTTTTTTATCAATAACTGACATTCCTACTAATTTTTTCATTGTATTAGTAAGATTTTCTCCTAAATTACCGAGCATATTATCACTTTTTTAAATAAATATAATTAATATTATAATAAGATATATTTATTATTAACTTTAAAATTTTTGTGTGAGTACTATGTTGGAAGAAGTAAAGAAATCTTTGGAATCATCCCCTATTGTAAAAAAGGGAGATTATAATTATTTTGTAAATCCCATAAGTGATGGCGTTCCTGCCATGGACCCTAAAATGCTACGTGAATTGTCATTGGCAGTACACAAACATGCGGATTTGGATGTTGATAAAATCGTTGCTGTTGAAGCCATGGGAATACATTTGGCTACCGCACTGTCCCTTGCAACCGATATTCCTTTTGTTGTAATCAGAAAAAGGCAATACGGTCTTGAGGGTGAACAGGAAGTATATCAGAAAACCGGATACGGCTCATCAAACCTCTACATTAACGATTTGCACCCAGGCGAAAAAATATTAATCATCGATGATGTTGTAAGTACCGGAGGAACCTTCATAGCCCTGCTTAAAACCTTACAGGACATGGACCTTGAAATCAAGTCTGCAGTGGCAGTCATTGAAAAGGGCGAAGGAAAGAAAATCGTTGAAAAGGAAACCGGCATTGAACTTTTAAGCATAATCAAGCTTGATGTCATTGACGGAAAGGTAGTCATTGAAAAAACGATTGAAGATTAAAATGTCACTGTACAATATGGATTTGGATAGGGTAATCCGCAAAATCAACTCCCAAGACATTAAAACAGTTGGTCTGCAGTTTCCGGAAGGACTTAAGATGCAGGCGGTAAACGTTGCCCGAATAATTGAAGATGAATGCGACGTTAATGTGATAATTTCCGGAGACCCTTGCTTTGGAGCCTGCGACGTAAGCGACTACAAGATGAAGGATTCCGTTGATTTGATAATACACTTCGGCCATACCCCCCTTCCAATCAGATATGAAACTCCAACCCTTTTCATAGAGGCCTTTGCAAACATTGACGTTAAAAAGGATTTGAAAAGATGCCTTGAAGTCTTAACTGACTATTCAAGAATCGGACTTGTTACCACAACCCAGCATCTGCATCTTTTAAATGAAATGAAGGATTTTCTTGAGGATAACGGAAAGGAAGTCGTGCTCGGATCATCCAAAAGCACAAGAAAGGGTCAGGTATTGGGCTGCAACTTCTCTTCAATCAAAAATCTGGATGCTGAAGTATTCCTCTTTGTGGGAAGCGGAAATTTTCATCCTTTAGGAATCCACTTATTCACAAACACCCCTGTCTTTGCCCTTGACCCATATAACAGCGAAATCAGGGAAATGACCGAATATGCGGACAGGATTTTAAGAATAAGATTTGCAAGAATAGTGAAGGCCAGGGAAGCGAAAAAATGGGGTATCATCGTTTCATCAAAGGAAGGCCAGTACAGGATGGAACTTGCAAATGAAATCAAAAGGATTCTTAAGGACAATGGAATGGAAGGATTTATAATAATGCTTGATAACGTTAATCCGGATGCTCTTTTAGCATATCTTGAATTGGACGCATTTGTGGTAACTGCATGTCCAAGAATAGCTATTGATGATTCCCAGATGTATAAAAAACCACTTATCACTCCACAGGAGCTTGAAATTGTTTTAAATAAAAGAGATTGGGAAAATTATCAGCTGGATGAAATACTCTTTCACAAAAGATAATTGCACTAACTATAAATATGAACATTAATAAAATTAATATATTAATAAAAAATTTTTTTCTTACTTTGGTGATTTAATATGGGCGTAGATAAAGATCAAATAGTAATGCCAGGCGATAAATTAGGAATAATTGAACAATATGTACCGGGAGACGGTACTTACGACGATAATGGAGAAATTAAATCATCAGTACTAGGAAATGTCAAGATTAATGGTAAAAGAAGAATTATCTCAGTCGATTCAAAGCTAGGCAAGCCTGCTCTTTTGAAAAAGGGCGACATTGTATACGGTCAGATTACCGACATCAAGCCTCAAAGGGCTAACATCAATATAGACTGCATCAAGGATAATCCAAGACCTCTAGCCTTGCCTTATATGGGAGCCATTCACATCTCTCAGGCAAAAAAGGACTATCTTGAAAAGGTGGGCGATGCATTCAGAATAGGAGATATCGTTCAGGCAAAGGTAGTTAAAATCACTGGAGATAACGTTGATTTAAGTACTGTAGATAAAGACTGTGGTGTCCTAAAGGCAATGTGTACCCGCTGCAGGGACTACATGCACACCACCAACAAAAGAGACGAAGTTCAATGTAATTCATGTAACAAAAAAGAAAAGCGTAAAGTATCAATAAACTATGTAAATGAATAGATAAGGTAGATAAAATGGATAATATCAGAGTTTTAAAAAGTAGTGCAACCGAAATCGAATTTGAAATTGAAGATGAAAGCCACGGAGTATGTAATGCACTCAGACACATTTTAATGCAGGATGATGATGTTGAATACGCAGTATACAATATCGACCACCCGCTTACAGGCAAACCAATAATGACCATAAAGACAAACGGCGCAGACCCAAAGGCTGCATTGAAAAAAGCTGCTGAACAACTCAAATCAGACAGCGCAACTTTCAAACAACTTATTGAAGACAATTTATAGCTTCAATAATTTTATTCTTATTTTTTGTGTGATACGTATGGGAAAATATAAAAATCCCAGCTTGACGGTAGACATTTTTATTTTTGATGAAGATGAAAATTTCATTTTAATAAAGAGAGGAAATGAACCCTACAAGAACTACTGGGCACTTCCCGGAGGTTTTGTTGATTACGGCGAATGCGTTGAAGACGCTGCAATAAGGGAAGCTTTGGAAGAAACCAGCATTAAAGTAAACCTAAAAGAGCTTGTTGGAGTTTATTCAGACCCTTCAAGAGATCCCCGAAGACATACCGTAAGTATTGCATATACCGCAAAGGGAAATATGGCAGATATGAAAGCTGATGACGACGCATGCGATATAGCAATTTTCAGCAAAGGAGATTTGGAAAAGATGAATCTTGCCTTTGACCATGAAAAAATTATAAATGATTGTTTCAATTCCCTTTCCAAGTAAATATTCTAATTAGAAAAACTATAACTTTATATAATTTAAAAAAAAGATTTTAAATAGATAGGATAAAAATTAAGAGGTTGATATAATGGAATTTTGCCCGGAATGTGGTGCAATGTTACTTCCTAATGATAACAAACTTAAATGCGCTTGTGGATATACAAAGGATTTGGCTTCAGACAACAACGAATATTCCGTTCACCAGGAAGTGAAAGGTAAACAAGGCGTTGTTGACATGGGTGAAGCTATTGATTTAAGATCAAAAATCACTGAAATATGTCCTGAATGTGGCCATAATGAAGCTTACTATGAATTAAAACAAACCCGTAGTGCGGATGAAGCACCTACAAGGTTCTTTGAATGCGCATCATGCGGCCACAAATGGAGAGATTACGATTAAGAGGATTCATATGAAAGATTCTAAAGAAAAAGAGCATAGGATTTCCAATTTAAAAAACATGCTTGATCATATGGACGATGAGGAAAAGCCGGAAAACTCGGAGCTTGAATTCGATGAAGATGATTTCGAAGAGGACGAAGAATTAATCAATTTCCTTAATGAAGGACATGAAGATTATGAAATAGATGACGAATACATCTACCGTCCTGGAAAAGACAATCCCTATGCCGTGAATTTAGAAGATAATGCTGAAATTGATGAAAATTACATAATTGAAACCAATATCAATGAACAATTGGATGAAAAGGCTCCGGTCATTAATCAGGCTGAAGGCTTTGAAGACAATATCGGCGATAACTTTGACAATCTTGTCAACATTAAAATCGGAGAAAGGCCTGTTTTGGCAATAATATGCATAGTGCTTGGACTGGTATTTATAGTTGCCTCCGTTTTTGTCTACAATTCAGGTTCAGAGAGAATAATCGACAACGTTGTCTCCGGGGAAAACAACTTTTTGGTTGTAGTCCTTATCATTATAGGAATTTTGCTCTTGATTTACGGAGTATTTAAGGTACTTAACCTGAAAAGTCCGCTGGACAATATGATTGACTCCATCAACACTGTTGAGGAAGAAAAGGAAACCTTAAATAAAGTTGAAGAGAAAAAAGAAGAGAAAGTCATACCAAAAAGTAACATTCCGCTTGACAAGGAATCCTATAAAATCGGCGAGTTCGACATGGACGATTTAAAGAATAGTCTTAAAAAATCTTTTTCTAAAAACCTGAACACCAAAAAAGAAGAACCATCAAAAGAAAATGCTGAAGAGGAAATTGATGTTGAAGACCTTCCTCCCGCACGTGAAAAATCAGAATCTGAAAAGGGTTTGATTAAGGAAGAGATTGAAGAGAAAGACTATGAACAAGCTCGGCTTGACGGCGAATCAATCGATGAAATTTTCGCTGACGTCAAAGAACTTAAAGATGATGAAAAATAATTAATTTATTGGGCCTGTGGTCTAGTCTGGAATGACGCAGGACTTCGGATCCTGAGATCGGGGGTTCAAATCCCTCCAGGTCCGCTATTTTTATATTAATTTTGCGATGATATACTCGTCCAGATATACGAACAATATTTCGGCCTGGGCGTCATCGGAAATTAAACCATTTATTTTTGAAGCGCTTTTAATGCCATCCATAAGCGTGTATTCGCTGTTGGCGACATAGCCCACCTTTTTGTTATCAAGATATATGGCTATCGCATCACTGTCATACTCGTTTTCACTCTCTTTTACCAAATCAACAATCTGGCCAGCACTCGGAGTGAAGTTATAGAAATAGCTTCCGGTAATGTTGATTAAAACATCTTCATTATTGTTTAAATAATCAACCTGTGCTTCAAATTCCCTTAGCTTATCGAATTCTCCGTAAGCAATCAGATAATTTTTTCTGGCTTCAACAGGTTCTTTTAACGCTTCTAAAATCTCACCCTTTAAAAAATAGAATTCGGATGAGTCTTCACTTTTAGGAATAATTTCCAAAGCCTCGTCAATTAACGCTAAAGCCTTTTGATATTCCAGGTCAGGAAAAAAGGCGATTTTAGCCCATTTGTATAATGAATTGGCAATGAAAGTCTTGATTTCATCACCATCATTTAAAACTAAAGCTTTTTTAAAGGATTCAACGGCCTTTTCGTACTCGGCAAGATTATCAAGAATAATGCCTTTATAATACCAGTTTTCATAATCATTGGAGTCCTTTTCGATTAACTTATTAATTAACGTTAAAGCTTCGTCGAATTTTCCTTCATTAACTAAATTATCGACTTTTGAAGTTTCAGGAATCTTGAATGAAGTTTGAGCAGAATCCTTCGAATAGACCAAATAATCTTTTTTCATTTAAATCATTATTTTTTAACTCTTACAACAGCTTCCTTAAAGAAATCAGGAACAAGTGAACGGTAAAGAGGACTTTTAAGCACCATATTAATGTCCGAATCAAGGATATAGGTATAGCAGTAATCGTCTTCCGCACGCATTCCACGTCCGTAGGCCTGCATAAGCGTCATTACAGTCTTATAAGCATACCATTTCTGGTCCTTCTTGCGTCTCATGTTAATCTGCATGTCCCCAAGGTAAGGAAACGGTATTTTATAGATTACCTGGAAGCGACACTTGTCGTAAGGCAAATCAACGCCTTCACTCATTGACGGAGAAACAAGAACCAACGGATTTTCGTCCTTTTCAAAATATTCAAGTATCCTTTCCCTGTTATCGGAATTGTGGGAAATAAGCCTTGAATTAATCAGGTTATTGTTAATATAATGCTGGCACTTATAGCTGTTGGTGTGAATAAGTCCCTTTTCATCTTTATGCCTTTCTAAAATCTCCTTTAAAATAGGAATGGTCTTTGGTGCGGTTTTAGCTACCCTGTTTTTAGACATCTTTCCGGCCAGATTCAGAATTATAGGCCTCTTTTCCTTGGTGAAAGGGCTGTCCACCTTGATGTGATAGACTTCATCAGGGGATAATCCTAGCCACTTTGCAAATAAGTTGCTGGATAAAATAGTTGCACTCATGAAAATAACAACATCTCCGTACTTTAAAAGATTGTTCTTGGCATAATGGTGAACCCTTAAAGGCTTGAATGACACACCTGTCTCGTCGCTGTCAATGACCCAGTTTTCAGGCTCGTTTTCAAGATTCTTTTTAAGAATTTTAAGTCTTGAAATTGTAGATCGAATCCTTTCAGCCTTGTTTTTGGATAAATCCTTAACGTCAATGTCCTCATAAGCATCACCGATTGCTGAAATCTCCATTATCCAATCCTGAACTTCGCCGTCCTTTAAGGTTTCTTTAGAAATGACCTTGCTGATATCCTTTTCCAGACGGTTATTATATAAGTTAACTTCCATTGTTTTCATCAGCTTGGATTCTATATTATGGGCTTCGTCTAAAATCATTAAAGATCTGGTTCCAAAGTGCTTTACATAATTCAGCTCAGCTATTGCGTAATCATAATTCATTAATGTAATGGGGGAGTTGATTGCATTGGCCTTTTGGCTCCAGTAATGACAGTGGGATAATGACTGGTAAAAGACCGCTCCGCCAAATGAATCTTCAAATGCCAGTATTCCATCAAGGGTTGGGTTTTTGGCAACACCATATGAACAGAAAAAGTTGCTTGAAGTAGGAGAAGTCTTACAGGTTCCCATATCACACGTTACTTCAAGCCCATCATTCAAACAGGCGAAATTGGATCTTCCTTTAACCAACGGGAATTTAAATTCGTCACTGTATTGGGCCTGCAGCTGTTTTGTCATCGTTAAAATATAGGCTGATTCATACATTTTGGCCAGTGTTGTGGCTATGGCTGATTTTCCGGTTCCCGTACCGGCTTCCAGAATAATGTATTTATAGCCCTGCTTGATTGCATCGTTAATATCCTGAATTATTTCCAATTGCCCTAATCTGGGTTCATAAAACGGAAAGTTCTCAATAATATCATCGTCAATATGAGGATATAATTCCTTAAGCTCCAGAAATCTGTTAACCTGCATCTTATGGTCTTCAATACAATAGACTTCCGGAATCTCATCATCCACTACATCGTGTTTAATAATAACCTTATCAGCATAGGAATTCAGACTTTTATTTTCAGCTTTAGGCTGTGAAAATGAAAACAAAGTTGTAGAACTTTCATTTTCAAAAGATTCCTTATTTTCACATATGCAATTGCTTTTAAGCATACCGCAGTTTGGACAGAACATTGAATTTGACATCACAAATAATATTAGTATAATGTCCTATAAATAAATTATATAAGAGCGTTTGATAACAAATATTATAAGTGATAAAATGGCTGAAAGAGGAAAATTGTTTGGAATAGGTGTAGGACCAGGAGATACGGAATTATTAACATTAAAAGCTGTTAGAATACTGGAAACGGTACCTGTTGTTTTTTCACCAAAATCTTCAAAAGATAAGGAAAGTATTGCACTTTCAATAGTAAAACCAGTAATCGAAAAAAGAAAGGACTTTAAAAAACTGATGCTTGTAGAACCTATATTCCCGATGATTGAAGACAAGGATGAGCTTGAAAAGATTTGGACGTCCGCTTCAGAGCTTATTGCACAGTATCTCGACACCGGTCGTGACGTTGCATTCATAACTCTTGGAGACCCATCTATTTTCAGTACATATTCCTATGTCCAAAAGAAACTTAAAGGAGCCTATGAAATAGAAACTGTTCCGGGAATTACCTCATTTACCGCATGTGCAGCTGCACGTAACGAAGCTTTAGTCGAGCAGAACGATATCCTGACAGTCGTTCCCAAAATTGACGATAGATTCAATGACGTGATGGAATATACAAACGCAATAGCATTGATGAAGGCTTCAAGAAATATGAGAAAGCTTGAGTTAAAAATAGAGAACAACAAACGTACAAAGGACGTTTATTCAGTCCAAAACTGTACGCGTGAAAACGAAAAGATTATTGAAGGCTTTTCAAAGGACAAGCCTTACCTTACGACCACTATCATTAAATTGGATGACTGATTTCAATTTAATGGCAGCGGTTCAATTTCGAAAACGCATTTGCCATCACCCATAGTATAACACTGGATTTCGATTACACTGACAGGCAAATTAAAGTATTCGGTGAATAACGCTTCGATAATTCCCGCATCCAAAAAGCATGCCGGCTTTCCTGTTTTAGGCAGCAGTTTGCATTCAAAGCAGTCCACTGAAGTGATTTTTATGATGTCACCTATTTCAAATGAAAGCCTGCCCAATCCATTATTTTCCCAGAATTCGGCAATATTAGCTAAAAATACTTCCAGATCGTCATCATATACAATATCAAAAAGGGATTTGCCTATTCGATTTCCGGTTGCCTGCAATACCGGGTCGATGTTGATTCCTTCCTGAATGAGCATTGATCTTAGGGTATGGAACAATAAAACTGTAAAGTCACCGTTTTCCTCGATGATGTTTTCAATCAGATAGTCCTTTTGGGTTTCTTCGATTTCCTTCTGTTCGGTGAGGTTAACTGAACCCAGGTATTTTGAATTGAGGTAAAATATCTTCTTACGATTGTCTTCGGGATGAATTTTAAATGAAACTATTCCCATTTCCCTTAAGCTTTTTAAATGAACGGAAACTGTGGATTTTGATTTTCCAGTATTTACAACTATTTCATCGAATTCCATTTCACTGTCCCTTAGCATTTCAAGAATAGTGAGCTTCACAGGACTTTTCACTACATTAATGCCTACATTCTTTTCGGGATTTGAGAAAATCTGAATCGGTTTTTCATCCCCCATTAATTACACCTCATGTTTAAAAGTTTATTTTTTAAAGTTAATAAAATTAACTAAACTTTATATCAATTCTAAAAAAATGAAATCATTATTTAAATTTTATTTATTATTTTAATTTTTGTTCAATTAAAAAAAACGAACAATTCTTAAAAACATAATCTATATATATTGACTTTTACAAAGTTATATTAAATTCATATGCCATTCGTATGGATTCGAACAAAATTTATTTTGAGGAGATTAATATGAAAGCCAACGCTCAAAAAATAGCTGAAGGAGTATATTGGATTGGTGTTCTTGACTGGGATTTAAGAAGCTACCACGGATATACTTTAGATGGAACCACTTACAATGCATACCTTGTATTTGGAGAAGACAAAGCCGCAATCATTGATAATGCCTACCCTGGCAAAACCGCCGAAATGATGGCACGTATCGATGACGCATTCGCTCAGGAAGGAAGAGATGTAAAAGTAGACTACATCATCCAGAACCACGTGGAAAAAGACCACTCAGGTGTTTTATATGACTTGCACAAAAGATTCCCTGAAGCACCTATTTACTGTACAAAAATCGCTGTAAACGGTCTTTTAAAACATTATCCTAAATTGGAAGGCGCCGAATTCATTACAGTCGGAACCGGAGACACCCTTGATGTGGGCGGAAGAACCCTGGCATTCCTGGACGCATTCCTGCTCCACTGGCCTGACAGCATGTTTACCCTGCTTGCAGACGACACAGGTATTTTATTCCCTAACGACGCATTCGGTCAGCACTTATGTTACACAAAAAGGTTCAGTGACGAAATTCCTGAATACGTCCTCATGGACGCAGCTCAGAAATTCTACGCAAACCTCATTACCCCACTTTCCAAACTTGTACTTAAAAAATTGGATGAAGTAGTTGAATTAGGATTGCTCGAACAAATCAAAGTAATCGCTCCATCCCACGGTCAAATCTGGACCGACCCAATGCAGATTATCGGAGCTTACCAAAACTGGGCAACCGGTGTATGTGAAGACAAAATCACAATCATCTACGACACAATGCACTACTCAACCCAAGCAATGGCTCACGAAATTGCTGAAGGTGCAATATCCGAAGGCTATGATGTTGAAATCTTCTTCCTGCACGAAGATGAAAGATCAGAAATTGTCAAAAGCATCCTGACCAGTAAAGGAATTGCTGTCGGTGACCCTACAATCAACGATGTGCCATACCCAAGTATCGGAGACATCATGTACTACCTTAAAGGTCTCCTGTTCAACAGAACAGGCATCGTAAGAAAAGCAGTTACCTTCGGTTCAATGGGCGGAAGAGGAGGAACTCCTAAAATGCTCGCTGAAGAATTAAACGGATGCGGATTTGATGTTGTTGACACACAGGAAATCACTTTCGTACCAAATGAAGAAGAAAACACTGCAAGTTACGAATTAGGTAAAAAATTAGCTCAAGCTTGTAAAGAATTATAAATGGAGAGTATTGTCATGGTAAAATACGAACATGAAATAGGAATTACAAAAGGAACCCCTGTAGAAAAATTTGTAGCAGGAAACTTTGAAGGAGAAACCAACGAAGTAGGAATTTATCTAGCAATGTCCAGACAAGCTTCAAGAGAAGGTTACGGAGAGTTAGCTGAAGTTTTCAAAAGACTGGCATGGGAAGAAGCTGAACATGCTGCAAGATTCTGTGAAATGAACGGAATCATCAAAGACACCCTTAAAGAAAACATCGAATGGATGATGGGTGGAGAAAAAATGGCTAACGCCGAAAAAAGAGAAGCATCTGAAAAAGCAGCTGAAGCCGGAATTGAAACCGCTGCTGACTTCTTCAGAGAAAGCTCAAAAGACGAAGGTCGTCACTACAAAATTTTAGAAGGTATTTTAGAAAGATACTTCTAGATTGAAAGAATTCATTTTCTTTCAATTTTTTTTATTTTTTAACCGAAAACCATCAAAAAAAGAAAATTCATAAAAATCCAGCAACCAAGCTGAATATTATGATTAATGCCATTATTACAGAAATTGAATTGACCAATGGCTTATACTGATGTTCTGGAAGCTTGTAGCTCAGTAAAACCTCAAGCATTTTACCCCCGTCCAAAGGCTTCATCGGCAGTAAATTGAATAAGCCAATTCCCAAATTCAAAACAAACATCCACTGGAACAGCTCCAGCAACTCGAAATAAATCCAAGGTAAAGGTCCGAATGCATTGTTTGACAGTTCATAATGCTTTGCGGCTGAAATACCAAAATAACCAACGGATTCATTGTTGGGATTCTTGCCTAGAGTCAGCGTGAAATCACCCTGATCGGTTCCTACCGTTACATTGTCTCCAGGTTTAAAGGTTCCGACAACATTCAAATAGCTTTCAGAACCGTCTACTGTATGATTGTCAATTGATTCGATTACCATTCCTTCCTTTAAGCATTCGCTTGCAGGAGAATCTCCCACAACACGGCCGATTTCAATTCCGTTTTCATGAAAGTTAGCGGGAATCGCAAAGCTTGAAATTACCAAAAATATCACCAGAGCCACGGCAGCCAGGGACATGTTTGCAACGGAACCTGCCGCATAAACCCTTAACTGAGATAATTTTTTTGAAGCTACCAGTTCCGCTTCGTCAGGCTCTACAAAAGCTCCGGGAATTACTAAAAACAACAATAATCCTATTGATTTGATGGAAATCTTTTCAGCTGTTGCAAGTATTCCATGCGAGAATTCATGAACTATCAATACAGTAGCCAGAGATATTAATCCATAAACGAACGGGACGTAAATTGATGAACCCGGCATTTCAACACCCGGAATCACCAGGGAAACCGATGGGGTCGTGGAAATCGTTTCAAGTGAGGACACGAGGGTCCATGTCATGAATACCATTGCACCGAAAGAAACGACAACACCCACACTCATGAAATACTTCCAGAAACGTGGAGATATATTTGCAATACGTTTTATGAAGCCCCTAAGCCTTTCCGTTTTCCACATTATTACGGGAAAATCAATTTCGAAACCATGATTGGACAATTTATTTTTAAATGCAAAAGCCAATATCCAGATAAGTGTGAAGGCTATCAAATAATAATAAATCCCATTCATTAAAACACCACATCATCTACCAAAGTAATGAATCGAAGAAGACAACGTTAATTATATCACCCTTCTGGTATCCTTCATCATTTTCGTCTATGATGATATAGCTGTTTGCCTCCACCATTGAACGAATAATACCAGAACCTCTGTTCAGGACATGCCTTGCATATGTATCATCTGAAAATGCGCGGATGAAATCTGTCCTTCCGAGCTGTGAAGGTATTTTAAGTTTTGCTTCCCTTTGAACTATATGCCAGTCGAAGTCCCTTCCCTGCATTTTGAATAAGTATTTACGTGCAAACATATCAAACTGACTCATGGCGGCAACAGGCTGGCCTGAAAAGGTAAATACCATCTTATCATTTACAATTCCGGCACCGATTGGCTTTCCTGGCCTTATTGCAACACCGTGGAATAAGATTTCTCCCAAATCATCGACAACATCCAGAACAACGTCCCCTTTACTGATGGCCGTTCCGCCCGTCGTCATAATGACATCATAATCTTTACTGGCCTTTTCAACCTCTTCTTTAACCTCTTCGAAAGTATCGCCGGCATGGGAAATGCTTACAACTGCTCCTGAATCTTCAGCAATTGCCTTGATTGTATATTTGTTTGAATTGATGATTTTAGCCTTGTCTATTTCCTCTTTTGTAGGTTCAACCAGTTCATTACCAGTTATAATTAATTTAACTTTAGGTTTTTTGAAAACCTTAACGCTGTCATAACCTGCTGAAGCTATCAGTCCCATTTCGGAATATCTGATGAAAGTATTTTTTGAGAGTATCTTTTCACCCTTTTTTATGTCTTCCGCTTTTGGAGAGACGTTTTCGCCGGGAGTGACCTGTGAATAAATGGTCAATTCCTCGCCGTCATCAGTAGTGTACTCCTTCATTAAAACTGCATCAGCCCCTTCAGGAATAGGTGCGCCGGTTGCTATTACAATAGCTTCCCCCTCATTAATTACCTTATCGCAAAAGTCTCCGGCACCGATAGCGTCAACTATCTTTAAGGTTTTTGGATTGGATTGAGATGCACCGAATGTATCTACTCCCCTAAGTGCAAATCCATCCATAGCTGATTTATCAAACGGCGGAGAATTATGATAAGCAATAATGTCTTCAGCTAAAACTCTTTTATGTGCTTCAGCCAATGGAACTTCTTCTATGTCCATTACCTTTTGATTTTCATCAATGAGCTTTACAGCATCATTTAAAGAGTCCAATTTTGATAAAAACATATAAACACCAGTCAATAATTATTTAAGCCATGTATTTCTCAATGACTCCAGTATAGGAATTCCTTAATTCATCAATAGTAAATTCATTATCATTTATTTTTAAGACATCACCCTTAACTTCCCCTATAACAGTTACGGGAACATCCATTTTTGATAATATTTCGTCCAATTTATCATTTTTTACGGTAACTAAATATCTTCCATGGCTTTCAGAGTAAAGCAGCTGATTTTCATCCAATTCATCGCTGGTTAATTCCACTTCACATCCTAAATCGGATGACATCGCCATTTCTGACAATGCAACGGCCAAACCGCCTGCTGATACGTCGTGAATTGCGGTGATATCCTTGTCTTTATCATCGTCAAGCAAGTTTAAAACGGTTTTTGCGTTAGCAACTTCGTCATCGATTCTGATTCTTGGAGCGATACCTTTTTCGAGGTTGTGTATCGTTCTGTGATACTCGGAACCGGTCAGTTCATCATATGTTTTACCGATTAAAATGATTTTATCCCCTTCGTTTTTAAAGTCCATGGTTCTGATGTTTTCAATGTTTTCCACACCGATTACACCAACAGCAGGAGTAGGATTGATCTTGATTCCTTCAGTTTCGTTATAGAAGCTTACGTTACCGCTTATTACGGGAGCGTCGAATTTCTCTGCCACAAGACTCATGCCTTCAATGGCTGTCTTGAATTGCCATAAGATATCAGGCTTTTCAGGATTACCGAAGTTCAAGCAGTCCACAACCGCATAAGGCGTGGCACCCATTGAAACGACGTTACGGATTGCTTCTGCAACACATCCTGCTGCCCCGTCGAATGGAGAGAGTTTTGTGTGGATTGTGTTGGAATCGGTTGTAAGCGCGATTGCAGTATTGTCATCTATTCTTAAGACTGCAGCGTCATCTCCAGGCTTTACAACAGTCCTAATTTGAACCTCATGGTCGTATTGTCTGTAAACCCAGCTTTTGGAAGCTATATTAGGTGAAGATAATAGTTTAGGCAAGGATTCCTTAATTGGAGGATGATTTACAACCACAGGCTCCAGATCTTCAGGAATTTCTTCCAATGGTCTGTCAATGGAAGGAGGATCTGCCAATAATATGGTTGGAAGGTTTGCGATTTCCTCTCCGTTGTCTGAAATAATCATGTTGTTTCCTTCACGGACTTCACCGATTACGGATGATACGATTTCGTGCTTGTCGCAGATTTGCTGTGCGAGTTCAACGTCGTCAGGATTGATAACGAATACCATTCTTTCCTGGGATTCTGAAAGCATTATTTCATATGGAGTCATTCCGGTTTCCCTTAAAGGAATAGCCTGAAGGTCAACGAAAGCGGCATTGTTTGATGCATCAACAAGCTCGGAAATGCAGCAGGTTAGACCGCCGCCTCCCAAATCCTTGACACCACTTACATTGATTTTTTCTAAAATCTCCAAAGAGGCTTCCAAAACCCTTTTTTTGGTAAACGGATCTGCTACCTGAACGGCAGGCCTGTCTTCGGTTTCAGAGTCTGAAGTCAGCTCTTCGGATGCAAAGGTTACACCGTGAATTCCGTCACGGCCGGTTGTTCCTCCCATCAATAGGAATACGTCACCGAAATTAGGTGCCTGGGCACGGACGATGTTTTCCTTTTCAACAAGCCCTACGCACATTACGTTAACGAGAGGGTTTGTCCTGAATGATTCGTCGAATTCTATTTCTCCTGCAACGGTAGGAACCCCTACACGGTTTCCATAGTCAGAAATTCCCTTAACAACATGTTCAAATAAGTATCTTGATTTTTCATCTTCCATAGGTCCGAATCTTAATGAATCTAGAAGAGCTATAGGCATTGCACCCATTGAGATAATGTCTCTTAGGATTCCTCCGATACCAGTACCTGCTCCACCGTATGGTTCAATAGCTGAAGGGTGATTGTGTGATTCCATTCCTACAGCCAATGCATATTTATCAGTTACGGAAACAAGTCCTGCATCGTCTCCAGGACCTAAAATAATGTTTTCTCCTTCGGTTGGAAAAGCCCTTAAGAATGGCCTGCTGCTTTTGTAGGAACAATGTTCTGAAAACATCACGTCAAGCATTCCTTCTTCCAATTCGTTCATTTTCCTGCCGAGGATTCCTTCAATGTATTCAATTTCAGAGTCAGCTAAAGTCATGTTAAACACCCTTTATTTATTAATTGAAATAATTACCTTTTCTCCTTCAATATCCCACTCTTTGGTATAGTCCTTAGAGTCTTTACTGCATTCTTCACTGTCGGTTATGATAAAGCTGTTGGCCCTTACCTCATGTGAAATGAATTCCACCTGAGGAACGATTAAGTCCTTGAATTCGGATGATGATTCGACGTCAACGTTAATGTTGGCTTCAACGTCCAAATCCAAATCCTTTCTCATGTCCTGAATTCTTCTTATTAATTCACGAGCCATAGCTTCCTGCCTGATTTCTAAAGTAATGTTAGTATTAACGAAGACATTTCCGCCTTCAAATTCAGATGATACAAAGTCATCCGGAAGTTCTGAGTCAAACAATATGTCATCACCGGACAATTCATGGCCTTCTATCGTTACGCTGCCGTTCGCTTCAAGTTCAGCCTTGATTTGATTACCGTCGCCGTTCTTTAAGGCGTTCATTACCTTGCCCATATCTCCCTTGAGCCTTGGGCCGAGGTTTTTGAGGTTTGGCTTTGCGTTGAATGAAAGCTTTTCAAATTCGCTTGCGCATAAAACGTCCTTTGTATTAGACTGATCTTTAATGATGTCTTCAAGCTCTTCAATGGCCTTTAAAACATCTTCATCCTGTGAAACGACCGTAATGTCTGATACCGGCCATCTGAGTTTGTACTGTGCTATGTCACGTGCCCTTATTGACGCGTCGATTACTTCACGCACAACATCCATCTTTGCTTCAAGCTCAGTGTCAATCTTGTCTTCATCATATCCCCAGTCGTTCATGTGAATGCTTTCAGGGGCATCGGGATTGACGCCTTTAACGAGATTTTCATAGATTTCCTCTGATACGTGAGGAGCGATAGGACACAATACTGAAATAAGTTTGATTAAAGCAGTGTATAAACTATAATAAGCGCCTAACTTGTCCGGATCATCGCTTTCAACCCAGGTTCTTCCACGAATAAGCCTTACATACCAGCGGCTTAAGTCTTCAAGAATGAAATTATTAATTTTACGAGTTGCCTTGTGGAAGAACAGCTTATCCAAGTCTTCAGCCACTTCTTTTACTAAAGTATTGGCTTTGGAGATAATCCATCTGTCTTCAGCCCTTAATATAATGTCATCTTCGCTTAATTCAACAGGATTGAAGTCATCCAGGGACATGTAGGTTGTTGAAAATACGTAAATGTTCCATAGGATATTGAACATCTTGTTGATGTTTAATAACTCATCCCATACGAATTTAAGGTCATCCCATGGCTTTGAAGCCCATAAAAGATAGAATCTTAAAACATCGGCTCCGTACTTTTCGATGACCTCTTCGGGAGCTACAACATTACCCAATGATTTGGACATCTTGTTTCCATTCTCATCCAATACGAATCCGTGCATCAATACCTTCTGATACGGACTTTGACCCATTGAAATAACACCTGTACCTAACTGTGAATAGAACCATCCTCTGGTCTGGTCGTGGCCTTCTGTAATGAAGTCATAAGGGAACCAGTCTTCAAACTTGTCCTTTTGCTGAGGATAGTAGAGTGAAGCCCATCCTGCAACTCCTGAATCGATCCATACGTCCAGTACGTCATGAATCCTTTTTATTGGCTTGCCGCAGTTGTCACATTTGACTTCTACTTCATCCACATATGGCCTGTGAATGAGTTCAGCGTCTGATACGTCGATTTCTGTAAGGGCTTCGGATTTCAATTCGTCAAGTGAACCGATTACCTTGATTTCGCCACAGTCAGGACATTCCCAGATAGGGATTGGAATACCCCAGAATCTTTGCCTTGAAATAGTCCAGTCACGGGCGTTGTCCACCCAGTCGTAGAACCTTCCTTCTCCGGCCCATTTAGGTACCCATTCGACTTTTCCGATTTCATCAAGCATTTTTTGTTTGATGTCGGTTACTTTCAAGAACCATTGTTTGGTTGCGATATAAATGATAGGGGTTTTGCATCTCCAGCACACACCGTATCTGTGCTCAATGGTTTCTGCCCTGTACATTAATCCTTTGTTCTCTAAATCTTCAATGATTTGAGGATTTTCATCCTTTGTAAATTTGTCAGCGTATTTTCCTGCGTCTTCGGTAAAGCATCCGTCTTCACCGACCGGACAGAAAATTGGAAGGCCGTACTTTTGACCCACTTCAAAGTCCTCAGGACCGTGTCCAGGAGCCGTGTGAACGAAACCTGTACCTTCTCCAAGCTCTACATGGTCACCGGATAGGATTTTGTGGACATTTTCAATTTCTGAGTCAAGTTCCATCTGTTTTGGAATTTCATCGGCCAATATGTAATCGTAATCCATGCCAACCAATTCTTCGCCCTTAACGGTTTTTAAAACTTCGTATAGGACTTCCTTTTCTTCTATAATCTGGTCTTCTTCGTCTTCGTTTTCGGCGGGGATTTTGGTTCTGTGAATTTTAACCTGTTTTCCCAAAACCTCTTCCATAAGGTTTTCGGCCAATATTAATACTTCACCGTCTTTTTTGACATAAACGTAATCGAATTCCGGGTTTGCACAGATTGCCATGTTTGCAGGCAAGGTCCATGGAGTGGTTGTCCAGACAAGGAAGTAGGTGTTTTCCTCGCCTTTAACAGGGAACTTTATGAATATGGAAGGGTCTACCTTGTCTTCATATTCGATTTCTGCTGCCGCAAGTGCGGTTCCGCAGTGAGGACACCAGCTGATAACCCTCTGGTCGTTAACGAGTAAATTCTGTTCGTTAGCCCTTTTTAAAGTCCACCATGATGATTCCATATATTGCGGGTCCAAAGTCATGTAAGGGTCATCCCAATCCATCCAAACACCCAGCTGGTCGAATTCCTCTTCCATAGCTATCTTGTTTTCGATTGCAAATTCTCTGCACTTATCTACAAAGGCAGCTATTCCTATATCGTCTTCGATTTCCTGTTTGGATTTGATGCCCATTAATTGCTCTACCTTATGTTCAATTGGAAGACCGTGCATGTCCCAACCGGCCTGTCTTCTTAAACTGAATCCGTTCATAGATTTATAACGTAAATAAGAGTCTTTAATTACCTTATTCCAAGCTGTACCCAAGTGGATTTTACCACTGCAGTAAGGCGGACCGTCTAAAAATGAATATCTAGGACCATTTTCTCTAAGTTCTGTGACTTTCTTAAAAGTATCTTCTTCTTTCCAGAATTTCTGTACTTTCTTTTCTATTTTATCATGATCATATGATTTTTCTGCCTCTTTTATTGGCATTGTAACTCCTCGAAAATTAATAATTTATAATATGTATATTTTTATCAAAGATAATAAATAAAGGTTTTTGCAATTTTCGAATATTTTAAAAATTATTCTAAAAAAATAGTTAATTAACTCAATGAAAAATAAAAGTAAAAAAAAGAATGAAAACTATTCCTCAAGAGAGGAAAGTCTTATTTAAGGTATTTTTTCAAGTCTTCGGCCTTGTCGGTCTTTTCCCATGGAAGGCCTTCGATACCGAAGTGACCGTATTTTGCGGTTTGTTTATAAGTAGTGTCCCTTAATCCTAATGTTTCAATGATTCCATCAGGAGTTAATTTGAAGTTTTCACGCACTATTTCATCAAAATCAAGGTCAGCTGCAGCGGTTCCAAAGGTATCTACCATTACTGAAGTTGGCTCAGCTACTCCAATTGCATAGGATAGCTGGATTTCACATTTTTCAGCAAGTCCGCTGGCTACAATATTCTTTGCAATGTATCTTGCCATGTAGCATGCGCTTCTGTCCACTTTAGTGCAGTCTTTTCCTGAGAACGCTCCTCCACCGTGTCTTGCGTATCCTCCGTAGGTATCTACGATGATTTTACGGCCTGTAAGGCCTGCGTCCCCGTGAGGACCACCTATTTCGAATTTGCCTGTTGGATTAATGTGCTCTTTGGTATTTTCAGTCATTAATTCAGCTGGAATTACTGCCTTGAAGAGCTTTTCACGGATATCTTCCTTTAACTGTTCCTGATTGTCTGAGACCGTTTCGTCATGCTGGGTTGACAGTACTACTGCATCTAAAGAGACTACATTTCCGTCCTTATCATAGTTTACGGATACCTGTGCCTTTCCGTCAGGTCTTAAATATGGGATTTCACCGCTTTCTCTAAGTTCAGTTAATTTATTAGTTAATTTACGAGCAAGATCAATCGGATAAGGCATTAATGATTCAGTTTCATTGGTTGCAAAACCGAACATCATACCCTGGTCGCCGGCTCCGGATTCTTCATCTCCACGGTCCACTCCCTGATTGATATCCGCAGATTGTTCATGGAGCCTGTTTTCAACTTTACATGTATGACCATCAAATTCCAGGTCAGGATTATCATAACCGATTTCAATAATCGTGTCTCTAATTATTTTTTCAATTTCATCTTCTGAGATATGAGCTGATGAGGTTATTTCACCAAATACCATACAAAAATCAGTTGTTACACAAGTTTCACATGCGACATGCGAATTTTTGTCCTGTGCCATGTACGCATCCAATATAGCATCAGAAATAATGTCTGCAACTTTATCCGGATGTCCTTGAGTTACTGATTCTGATGTAAATGTTCTACCTTGTTCATTCATATTATCACCAATATTCAAATATTCACTATTAATTTTATCATAAATGTTATATAAAAATTGTTGAAATTTGAGGAAATAAGAAATTTTTAAATTTAGAGAAAACAAAATAGATATAACAAAAGCAAAAAGATGATTCTAATGAAGATTATTTACATTATTGATTTCAACTGTCCCTATTCATATATCGGGCTTGAAAGGCTTAAAAAGGCCGTTAAAAACTTGGATATTGACTGTGAATGGGAATTCAAGCCATTTGAACTTGAGCCTACGGCCGGTAAAAGGCCTGATAAAAGCACTTCTCAAAGGTACGGCGAAAAGTACGGATTAACAGATGAAGAAGCCTCAGAAATGATTTCAGAAATCGAAGAGATTGCGCTTGAAGATGGCTTGAAAGTCAATTACCGAGACATGCCCCTTACAAGCTCTAAGGATGCGCTGAGGCTATGCAAATTTGCTCAGAATATGCATCCAGAAATTACCTTAAAGCTTGCTGAAGCAATATTTCATGCCAGGATGTGTGAAAACGAAAACATCACAGACATTAAGGTTTTAACAAGAATTGCAGTTTCATGCGGACTTGATGAAGGCGAAGCAAAAAGGATTCTTGAAAACAATTACTATAACATTGAAGTCTACCTTGACCAGGAAGAGGCCCTTACGCACCAGATTACATCAACGCCTTACTTCATCATTGATTATGGTCAGGAAAGGCTTTACATACCTGGAGTCTTTTCATACGGGGAATTTGAAACCGCTTTAAAAGACATTCTAAGCGGAGAAATCAATGACAAGACATTCCTAGATTACTCGGATCTTGAAAAACTACAAGGTTAGAGCAATATTGACTTTAGAAATTAGTTAAACTTATTAATATGGATAATAAAGCTATAATCCATGATTAAAATAAAATATGCCGACAATTACTTTAAAAGGCTAATTGGCCTGATGTTTAAAAAGGACATCGATTACGGATTACTGTTTATCTTGAAATACGGCTCGAGCGTTCACACCTCATTCATGCGCTTTGTGATTGACGTTTACTTTTTGGATGAAAATAAAGTGATAGTTGATAAAAAAACATTGAAACCTTGGAGATATTATAAAACTGATAAAAAAGCCAGATATATCCTTGAAACCAAAGAAAATGAGTTAAATTCAGAAATTGGTGAGAAACTAGATTTTCTCTAAAATATCCAAAGGACTTTCAAATATCTGAATATCATCGATTTGGGATAGTTTACGGGTGTTTTCGATGTCTATGTCTCTCATGTAGATGGTAATGATTTTTCCTTCGGAAATGGCGTCATACGGACAGGTGTTCCTGCACTGACCGCAGCCAACGCATTTTGTCAAATCGATTTCGTCGTGAGGTATGATTGCGCCTTCAAGACATGCAAGAGCCGCAACGCACTCATCGCAGTTTTGACATTTATCCTTTTCCATTTTTGAAGGAAGAACAGTGTCAATTGGTCCCGGATGTATATCAACGGGAACCATATAAGTTTTTACTGCTCCTTTTCCTGCCTGAGCAACGGCGTTCGTTACCAAGGTATCCGCTATGCCATAAACGATTTTGGAAACGGTATTAGCGGTGGCAGGTGAAACTATTAACAAATCATATTTACCGAGTGAGAGTCTGCCCGTTATTGGAAATGAAAACTTTTGATTGGAATCTGTAGCAAGCTCCCTGTATTTGCCGCCAGTTATGGCAACAACCCTTTCATAAAGACCGTACATTTTCAATACTTCTTCAGCAGCTCCTGAAAGAAATACTGTTACTTCATGGTCTTTAGCCAGTTTTTCAGCGACCTGAACAGATTCTTTGAGTAAATGACCGGCTCCAGTAAAAGCAAACCCTATTCTCATAGTAATCTATAATTTGTGATATTGGTAAGCGTCCTTATCGGAAAATGCGTAATCCAATGTCGTGTACTGATTCATGAACTCAGCAACTTCGTCTGCAATGTCTTCCTTGTCGACAGCAACACGGCGAATGAATTCAGCCACTTCATCCATTTCTTTTTCTTTGAGTCCTCTTCTGGTAATTTCCTGGGTACCGATTCTAATTCCTGAAGGGTCATCGGAATTGTCCCTGTCATCACCTGGAAGGAGGTTTTTGTTTAGGATAACGTTGTTGTCAGCCAATTCCTTAGCGATATCGGATGCTGATCTGATGTTAGTTAAGTCAACAGCGATTTGGTGGGACTCGGTAAATCCTAAGTCTTCACATAATACGTTGAATCCTCTTTCACACATTGCCTGACCTAAAGCCTGAGCGTTTTTAATGGTTTGTTTTGCATAAGCTTCACCGAATTCAAGCATTTCGGCAGTTGCAATACCTAAACCCAATAAATGGTGCAGGTGGTGATTGCTCACTACACCAGGGAATACTGCATTGTCAATGATTTCCTCGTTTTCCTTGTGGGAAAGGATGATTCCTCCCTGAGGGCCAGGGAATGTCTTGTGGGTACTTCCCATCATCAGGTCTGCACCTTCCTTTAAAGGCTGCTGGAACTGTCCTCCGGCAATAAGACCTAAAACGTGAGCTCCGTCATACATTATTTTAGCCCCAACCTCATCAGCTGCTTCACGAGCTTCTTTTACAGGATGAGGGAATAAAAATAGACTTCCACCGAACAAAACGATTTTTGGCTTTTCCTCTAATATTTTTTTGTTCATTGCGTCAATGTCAATGTTCATTATATTGCTGTCTAGAGGGTGGAAAACGGTTTTAAGGCCGTGAATACCTGCCGCACTAACGTCAGCGTGGGAAATGTGGCCTCCGGAAGGTACTTCCAAAGCCATGATTTTGTCTCCAGGTTTGGAAAATCCGAAAAATGCTGCAAGATTTGCAGTTACGCCTGATACCGGCTGTACGTTAGCATAATCACAGTCATAGACTTTGCATGAAAGCTTTTTGGTTTTGTCTTCGATTAAATCGACGTATTGACATCCTTCATAGAATCTTTCAAATGCCTGTCCTTCAGCATATCTGTGTGCAAAATCAGTAGCTAAAGCTTCTGAGACCTCTACACTCGTAACATTTTCAGAAGCAATAAGATTAATACTGTTTCTCATGTATTGAGTATGTTCTTGTGCTATCTTTTCAAAATTTAAAATTTCATCATAATAATCAGTCATTTACTACACCTTAAATTAAATTAAAAAGTATGTTTTAATTTTTGTTTATCTTATAATATAAGAGTTATGAAAAATAGCCGATAAATGCATTTTAAGATAATACTCGGGAAAAAAAGATTTTGAAATAATGTGTAAAAATAAGCTTTTAAAAAAAAGTAAAAGAAATAGAGATTTAAATAATCTCTAAATCTATTTTCCTATGTCTTCAAGAGCAGCACTGATTTGTGCCATGATTTGATCGGTTTTGAAGTGTTGTTGGTCCATAGCACCGGATGGACATGCACCTACACAGGTACCGCATCCTTTACATAATGCAGTGTTGATTTCAGCGTGGTTACTACCAGCGTCAGCAACAATTGAAATAGCACCGAATGGACATAATTCGACACAAACTTCACAAGCACCACAAATACCTTCATCAGTACGTGCGACAATAGGTTCGATTTCTACTTGACCTTTAGCCATTGGGATAGCTGCTCTTGATGCAGCAGCTGAACCTTGTGCTACAGAGTCAGGAATATCTTTAGGACCTTGAGCTACACCAGCAATGTAAACACCGTCAGTTAAGGTGTCAACAGGTCTGAGTTTTGGGTGAGCTTCCATGTAGAATCCGTCTGCAGATTTGGAAACACCTAAGGTTTGTCTGAGTTCGTCGGATCCTGCAGAGTGTTCAAGTCCTACACTTAATACAACTAAGTCGTAAGTGTATTCAGTTACTTTACCGAGTAAAGTGTCTTCTGCTCTGATTGTTAAGGTTAAGTCATCGTTTTCGAAGATTTGTGCTGGTCTACCTCTGATAAATTCAATACCGTATTTTTCTTGAGAGGTTTTGTAGAACTCTTCGTATCCTTTACCGAATGAACGGATATCCATGTAGTAACAGGTTACTTCAGTGTCAGGTTCGTGGTCGATACATAACTGAGCGTTTTTCATGGAGTACATACAACATACTCTGGAACAGTAAGGTTTACCGATTTGCTCATCCCTTGAACCGACACAGTGGATGAATGCAACACGTTTAGGTTCGATACCGTCGGATGGTTTGATAACGTGACCGCCGGTAGGACCTGATGCGTTAATCATTCTTTCAATTTCCATAGCGGTAATTACGTTTGAGTAACGTCCGTATCCGTATTGGTAAATTCCAGATGGATCGAATGGGTCGTAACCGATAGCTGCGATAATGGTACCGACTTCCAAGTCGATTTCTTCAACTTGTTGATTGTGGTCGATAGCTTCAGGACCACATGCCTGTACACATAAGTTACATTCGATACAGTAATCTTTATCGATGGTTGCACATAATGGTACAGCTTGAGGGAATGGAATGTAAGCAGCTTTTACCATACCTACACCTTCGTCGTAGTAGTTAGGTATTTCGATAGGACAAGCTTCTTGACAAGCTCCACAACCAGTACATAATGCTTCATCAACGTATCTAGGTTTTTTCTCAACTTTTACTTTGAAGTTTCCGATGTAACCGTCAACTTCTTTAACTTCAGCGTATGAAATTAATTCAATGTTTTCATGTTTAAATGCGTCTACCATTTTTGGTGCTAAAATACACATTGAACAGTCAAGAGTAGGGAAAGTTTTATCCAGTTGTCCCATTCTTCCACCGATGGTTGGGTTTCTTTCTACCATGTAGGTTTTGAATCCCATGTCACCTAAATCCAAAGCGGTTTGGATACCAGCTACTCCACCACCGATAACTAAAGCTTTTTTGTCTACAGCTACTTTAGTTGCTTCTAATGGTTCGAGTAATCTTGCTTTAGCGACAGCCATACGGGTTAAGTCTTTTGCTTTTGCAGTAGCTTCTTCAGGTAATTCCATGTGTACCCAGGAGTCTTGTTCCCTTAAGTTTGCAAATTCAAATAAAAATTTGTTTAATCCTGCTTCTTCTACACATCTACGGAAAGTAGGTTCGTGAAGACGAGGGGAACATGCTGCAACAACAATACGGTTCAAGTTTTTCTCTTTAATGTCCTCTTGGATTAAAGCTTGACCAGGGTCAGAACACATATATTTGTAGTCAGTTGCGTGAACTACGCCAGGCAATGTCTTGGCATATTCAGCTACTTCAGGACAGTCGACGACTCCACCGATGTTAACACCACAGTGACAGACGTAAACACCTATCCTTAATTCTTCATTATTATCTCTATTTTCTTCTGCCATAATTTTCACCTTGTACAAGTGTGCGAAATTATCTAACATAGAGTTAGATATTAAATATGTAGTATGAACACACTTATAAAGATTTCTGAAAAAATATTTGAGTAAAGTATATATATGATGATAGAAAATACTTCTTAAATTAGCTTTAAATTAAAAATAAAGACTAATTATAGCTATTATTTAATAAAGTAAAATATAAACGATAATTTTTAGGAATACAAAAATTTAAAGTAATAATAAATTGCTAATTTTTACTACAAAAATAACCTGATTATTGGCACTTTTTGAAGCTGAATTATCCTGTTAATTAGGCGTTAATTTTAAGTCCAATATTACCCGTCAAAGGAAATACATAAATTTGAACCTCCCCGACCTTTTAGAGGTCGGGGATTCCTAGATTTTTTTT